>CAYNGW010000048.1:0-11874 GCA_964396955.1 uncultured Rikenellaceae bacterium
TGTATTTATCCACGGAACATTCCTGTCGATCACGAACCTGGCTTTTCTGTCACCCGGGCTTACTGTAAGGAAAAGTGATGAAGCTATCCCGGGTTCACCAACCATAAATTCAAATCCGGGAGCTCTGTTATAGAGCTCAAGCCTGTATATGTAACCGGACGTCCGGGTATCAAGAGTATCTACATACACTGTATCATTCAGATCTGCAGTGGGAATGGAATCGATGAGTGAATACTCATTTGATGTTATTCCCTTAGCACGGTAAATGTAGTATTCGTACGGACCTGTAGCATTGGGTATAGTATCCAGCTTGTCAGGCTTCTTCCATACTACATTGATGATACCGTTAACAGGATCTGTCTTTGCAACGCTTACATTTCTTATTACCGGAACTCCCGAAACCAGCGTTGAGGTAATCTCGTTTGATGATTTGCTTTCAGTTCCGTTACTATAAACGGCAACTATCCTGTACGTATATTCCTTTCCGAATTGAAGCCCCAGCCCGTTATCAGAATCCGTATATGTAACAGTATTGCTGCCACTGATATATCCTGCTTTGATAAAGCCGGTTGAAGAAGGAATTCCTGCAGTGCACGAATCGGGGATAAATGTTGATGCACCTTCCCTTCTGTATATATTAAAACCGGCAATTGCGTCAGTTTCATAGGGCAGCCAGGTCAGCCTGATGAATTTTCCTTCCGGTACGGCATTCACTATTACGGGTGATGGTCCGAGCACTTTAATTGTCATATTGTCAATATCGGAAAGCATCATCTCCTCGTTATTGTCATCAGCTTTAAATATGACATTATATGGTTGTCCTCTGACTGCATCATAACAGGGCACCCACCAGAATCTTGATGATGATCTGCCGCTTACTGAATCGATCCCTGTAAAAAGGGCCCGGCACGCACCGAAACTAAAGATCCCTGAAGTTGCCTTAAGAGAGATAAAGTCATTATTCGGATCAGTGGCTGAAATGATAAAATCAACAGTATCACCAACTTCAATGCACCGGTTGGTAAGCAGTCCATTCACTGGAGGCTTATTATCCGTTATAAACACTTCAATTTGCATGTCCCTGTTCACGATCCCTATCTTTTTGCCGTTCCTCCATTCCTGTATCTCCATTGCAACATTATATTTTCCTGTGTCCGCCGGGGTATTCCAGATCAGGTCGCCGTTAATTGAATCAACCCGCAGGTAATGCGTTGCAGGTGGCAGGGTATAGTTTTCAATGGGTTTCCCGTCCTCACGGGTACATACGGTCAGTTTATATGAAAGACTGTCACCATCGGGATCATAGGCAGCCGGATTATGAATGAATATGAATCCCAGCGCTGCCTTATCGTACGGAGGATTTAACAGCACTGGTGTGCTGTTAAAGCCCATGGCTGGATTTACCGATACAATAGTAGTAATAGAAAATACCACATTAACCGAATTCGGGATATTCTCCACACCGAGGTTCCTGTTGGGATCCTGCATCACCACTTTATAAACCCCCGGACCGGGGAATGTATGATCTATTACATAAACATTCTTCTGGTAATAGTTTGGAAGTTTTATCTTACTTATTCTTGGTGCGGTTGATATTGAGTTATCGCCCCATTGTACGTCAAGCTGAGGTCTGTCAGCAAGACTGAGAGTATAGGTAAAAGTTGTTATGGTGAAGCGGTATGTCAGATCCGAGATCTGTACATAGGTTATCTCGCCTGCCCTGTTATGCGTTGCAGAAAGAACCAGGAAATTGAATGCTAAAAGTGCCAGTACAAATGATCTCTTCATTTTCTTATTCTTCAATCCGGGTAATTATTTCAGGCTGAAAGTCTCTTCTGTTTTCGAAGGTGTCAGCATCACTCCTTCCTCAAAATCATTTATCCTTATTATTGTCATATTTGCCTGATCGCTGTATAACCCTGTCATTATCAGGTTTCTGACAGTTATTATCCTTGGTTTTTTCTCTATCCTGTACAGGAGATTCATGCTTATCTCATTATCTTCCAGTGTCAGATTTAATAACTTCCCTTTCAGGTGTTTATTGTTTACAATTATATTAACTTTTTCACTGAGATAATTGTTCATCAGATCCTCCGGAAATGTATGGTCATCCCGTGAATTTCCATCCCGACCGGTCATTCCGGATAATGAGTAATCAAGCAGAAAATCATCATAATACATTCTTACAAAAACCTTCAGCGAATCCGTATCCGGAACATGGTCAATGCTGGTTAGTGTAACGTGAACCGGGTGAAGAACAAACCATACGGAGAGTGCAAGGATTTTTAACATTTCTATTAAGTTCAGGCATTAATCAATGCCACAAAAATCAGACCATTTATCAGTTTTCTTTAATGCTGATACGGCTTTTGAGATAATGCACGGTGCCGACTTCTATGAACGAAAAACCGGAGCCACCCGAGAAGTTGCCTGCCAGCACCACAACCAGGTCATCATCCTTAAGGTCATGAGCCTTAATTAGTTTATTCAGTGCAATATGAATGAATTCATCAACTGATTCCCTTCTTTCCTGGTAGGTGGCATAAACACCATAGGAGAGTGCCAGCTCTCTCATCGTCCGGGAGGAATAACACTGGGCAAGAATGAGATTGAATCCCCTGATTGATGCCATATCCCTTATTGTTCTGCCTTTGGTTGTATCGGCAATTATTCCTTTTGCATTAATCCTTAGTGAAGTCTCCACAGCCACCTTTGCCAGGTAGGAAGATACTTCCCCGGTTACAATAAGATATGGTGTATCAAGGTATTTTTCCTTGTTCTTTTCCACCTCAAGCGCAACCTTGGTCATAGTTTTTACGGCTTCTACCGGATATTTGCCATTAGCAGTCTCTCCGCTCAGCATTATGGCATCCGTCTGGGAATAAATGGCACTTGCGATGTCGCTGACTTCGGCTCTGGTGGGGCGGGGATTGGTAATCATCGAGTGCAGCATCTGGGTTGCTACGATGACAGGCTTCCTGCAGTAAATGCATCGCTGAATCATCATTTTCTGGATCGGAGGTATCTTTTCATAAGGGATCTCGATGGCCAGGTCGCCCCTGGCTACCATAATCCCATATACTTCGTCCATAATCTCTGCTATGTTCTCAACACCCTCCTCGTTCTCAATCTTGGCAATGATCTTGATCTCGCTGTTATGCTTGTTTATTTCAGCCTGAACATCAAGCACATCCTGCCGGGATCTTACAAAAGAATGTGCAATGAACTCCACATCATTTTCAGCTGCCATTTTGATAAAAGCCCTGTCCTTATCTGTAAGTGAAGGCAAGCTTATCTTTACTCCGGGGACATTCACGCTCTTTCTTGAGCCGATGATACCATCATTTAATGCTTTACACCTGAGTGAATTACCCTCTTTTTTCAGCGCTTTCATCTCAATATCCCCGTCATCAATCATCACCACTGAACCGGATGGAACCTCATCGGCAAAGGCTATTAGGCTTACATTCAACTCCTTCCCGGCAGATATTTTATCCGGATTACCTGTAATTTTGAAAATGTCATCTTTTTTTACCTTTATCGGAGCTTCGCATACAGTAGTCCGGATCTCAGGACCCTTGGTGTCGAGTATAATGGCTATTTTATCTGAGACCTCACGGGTATTATTAATGATACGCAGGGCTCCTTCAATATTCAGATGTGCCGAGTTGATCCTGATGACATCCATGCCTGCATCATACAGGTCCTTAATAAATCCTGGTTCACAGTTCTTGTCCGAAATAGTGGCAACAATTTTTGTTCTTTTTCTGTTCATTCCTTATTTAAGTATAAGTCTTGCAATCAAAGCTTCTGTTGCCAGCCTGTAGCTGTCAAGTCCGAAACCCGAAATAGTACCGGCACAGTTACGGGCAATGAGGCTGGTATGACGGAAATCCTCGCGGGCAGCAATATTTGTTATATGAACCTCAATGACAAGCGTTTTGACTGAGGCAATGGCATCAGCAATTGCAACAGAAGTATGAGTATATCCGCCGGCATTAAGAATTATGCCATCGGATGAAAAGCCTCTCTTCTGGATTTCATTTATCAGTTCACCTTCAACATTCGACTGGAAATACTCAAAAACAATATCAGGATATCGTGACCTGAGCAATTCCAGATATTCATCAAAAGACCTGTTCCCGTACTTATCAGGTTCCCGTTTCCCCAACAGATTAAGATTGGGACCATTAATAATATTGATTTTCATTTCAGCCGCTGTTCAATTTAAAAAAAAGTAAAAATAGATAAAATATTTATGGTTGCTAAATAATGGATGCTTTCCTTTGTGTTACTTTGTCATATGTTCACAAAGGATTATACCTTATTATTATGAGTTTATCCTGGAAACAGGCAATAAAGGATTTTGAAACGTACCTGAGGCTTGAAAAATCACTATCGGAGAACAGCATCGAAGCTTATACTGATGATGTACTCAAGCTCGAAAAATACTTTACTGAAAACGGCTCTGACAAAGTACCGGTCAATGTCACCTATCCCGATCTTAAAGATTTCCTTGCCTGGTTTGCGGCTGATAATCAGAATACAAGAACCCAGTCAAGAATACTCAGCGGAATAAGATCCTTTTTCAGGTTTTTGCTCATTGAAGAGGAAATTGAGGAGAATCCGGCATCGCTTATCGAATCACCGAAGATAGGGCTGAAACTTCCTGAGGTTCTGTCGGTTATTGAAATTGACAGGCTGATCGGGGCTATTGATCTCAGCAAACAGGAAGGACACAGGAACAAAGCCATAATTGAAACGCTTTACGGATGCGGATTAAGGGTATCGGAACTAGTAAACCTGCGTCTTACCGATATTCATCATGGAGAGGGATTTATAATGGTGACAGGCAAGGGAAATAAGCAGAGGCTTGTTCCTGTCGGCAGCAAGGCACTGAAAGAGATTGATATTTACATGACCGACAGGAACCGGCTTCCTGAAATCCATGATGAGAATATTCTCTTCCTTAACCGAAGGGGTTGGAAGCTTACCCGGGCAATGATCTTCACGATAATAAAAGATCTTGCCGCAAAGGCAGGTATCAGGAAAAAGATAAGTCCGCATACCTTCCGTCACTCATTTGCAACCCATCTTATTGAAGGAGGCGCCGATCTGAGGGCGGTTCAGGAGATGCTCGGACACGAGTCGATACTTACGACAGAGATCTATACTCATATAGACAGGAGCTTTTTGCGGGATACGCTCATAATGTTTCATCCGCGGGCTTGAAAATCTGGTTTCTGAAATTAAATTTTTATTTTAACTTTGCGACTCGTTTTGAGAACAAATATTAATTATTCAAACCCGTACAACTATGTCAAAACTTAAGAGAGTTTACTCCTTTGGCAAGAAAACTGCAGAGGGTAAAGCTGATATGAAGAACCTTCTCGGAGGTAAAGGAGCCAACCTTGCAGAAATGTGTCTGCTGGGACTTCCTGTTCCGGCAGGTTTCACAATCACTACCGAAGCCTGTACTGAGTATTATGAGAACAACTGTACTCTTCATCCCGACCTGATGCCTGAGGTATGGGCCGCAATGAAGCTGACTGAAGAAACCATGAGCATGAAGTACGGAGATCCTGTAAATGCACTGCTGGTCTCCTGCCGTTCGGGTGCCCGCAAATCAATGCCCGGAATGATGGATACCGTGCTGAACATCGGTCTTTGTTCAACTACAATTCCCGGATTTCTGAAAAAAACCAATAATCCGCGGTTTGTGTGGGATTCATACCGCCGTCTCGTCATGATGTATGCCGATGTGGTTATGGAAAAAGCCGAAGGCATCGACCTTGGCGAAGGCAGGGGTATCCGCAAGCAACTCGATGAAATGCTTGATGAATTCAAGAAACAAAAAGGATATAAATCAGATACCGAGATATCAGCGGACGAACTGAAATTCATCTCTGAAGAATTCAAGAAGAAAATAAAAGAAGTACTTGGCAAGCCATTTCCGGATGACGCAAAAGAACAGCTTGAAGGAAGTATCAAGGCAGTGTTCAAGAGCTGGAACGGAAAAAAAGCCGTTTCATACCGCCGTATTGAAGGTATTCCCGATGACTGGGGTACCGCTGTTAACGTTCAGGCGATGGTATTCGGAAACATGGGTGACACGTCAGCTACTGGTGTTGCATTCACACGCAACCCGGCCACAGGTGAAAACCTTTTCTACGGAGAATGGCTGGTAAATGCACAGGGTGAGGACGTTGTGGCAGGTATCCGCACTCCCAGCCCTCTCAACGATGAAACAAAGAATGAACAGAACAAACACCTGCACAGCATGCAGGAGGCTTCGCCTAAAACATATAAGGAACTGTGTGATATCCGTAACATACTGGAGAAATCTTTCCACGATATGCTTGATATTGAGTTCACTATCCAGGAAGGTGTTCTCTATATGCTTCAGTGCCGCACCGGCAAAAGGACCGGAACTGCTGCCCTGAACATGGCGATGGATATGCTTCATGAGAATCTTATAGACGATAAAATGGCAGTAATGCGCGTTGATCCTGCACAGCTTGATGAGCTTCTTCACCCGATATGCAATCCTGACGCTGAAAAGAAAGTCAAGCCCCTGATAAAAGGTTTGCCTGCAGGACCGGGAGCTGCAGTCGGAAAGGTTGTTTTCACCGCTGAGGATGCAGTTGCATGGTTCCGTAAGGGAGAGAAAGTGATTCTGCTTCGTGAAGAAACTAATCCGGAGGATGTTGAAGGAATGCGCGCTGCTGAAGGTATTCTTACTGCCCGCGGAGGAATGACATCACATGCTGCACTTGTTGCACGCGGATGGGGAAAATGCTGTATCGTAGGAGCCGGTGCCCTTCATGTCGAGGCAGCTACAAAAACTGCAAAAGTCACCGGATCAAATATTATCATTAAGGAAGGTGACCTCCTTACTCTTAATGGTACAAAAGGAAATGTTTATACCGGGGCTATCGCTCTTATGGATGCTACAGAAAATCCCAGATTCAAGGAGTTCATGAAGATCGTTGACAGGCACCGTAAAATGGGAGTACGCACCAATGCTGACACACCTGCCGATGCTAAAGTTGCACGTGATTTCGGAGCTGAAGGTATCGGACTTTTCCGTACAGAGCATATGTTCTATGGAAAAGGCTCGGAAGAACCATTATTTCTTCTTCGTAAAATGATCCTCAGTGCAAACGAAACCGAACGCCGCAAAGCTCTTGATGAACTTTCAAAATATGTCACGAAGGATATGAAAGCTACTCTTGAGGCAATGGACGGACTACCTGTTACATTCAGGCTTATCGACCCCCCGCTTCATGAATTCGTACCCCAGAGCGCCGACAAGCAGGAAGAGCTGGCAAAAGCACTCGGCATAAGGAAAGAAGATGTTGAAAAACGAGGAGAAGCTCTCCACGAATCCAACCCGATGATGGGACACCGCGGTGTCCGTCTGGGCATTACCTATCCTGAAATTACGGAAATGACGGTAAGGGCAATGTTCGAAGCAACAATGGAACTTATTAAAGAAGGCAAAAAACCTCATCCTGAACTAATGGTTCCGGTTACCTGTGATGTTTCAGAACTCGATGTAACAAAGAAAGTTGTCGACAAGATCTGTGACGAAGTATGTAAAAAATTCGGAGTCAGTAAGATAGAATACAAATACGGGACAATGATCGAGATACCACGCGCTGCACTTCTATCCGACCGTATGGCAAAGAGCGCCGAGTTCTTTTCATTCGGAACCAACGACCTTTCCCAGATGACATTTGGTTTCAGCCGTGATGATATCGGAGGATTCCTTAATGATTATCTCGACAAAAAAATGCTTGCAGCCGATCCGTTCCAGACTATTGACCAGGAAGGTGTCGGCCAGCTTATCACTATGTCGGTTCAGAAAGGAAGAGCCACCAGACCGGATCTGAAAGTGGGGATCTGCGGTGAACAGGGAGGCGATCCGGCTTCTGTTGAATTCTGCTTCAAAACAGGACTCACATACGTAAGCTGCTCACCTTTCAGGGTGCCGATAGCAAGACTTGCCGCAGCCCAGGCATCAATTAAGTTCGGAAAGTAAATACTGATATAATGATCAAGAGGCTGTTCCCGGCCCCGGGGACAGCCTCTTTTCTTTGCATGGCTGCAAACTAACCTGACTTTGTGGTAAGAGAATAACCCTTAATTCATTACCAAGACCGTTGAAATTTGGCATACCCTATTTCTATTATTTTTTTTTTAATTACTTTGCATCGCTTAAAATAAAAAACGATCGATAAAACATGATCACACCGAAAGATTTATCTTCATACGGTATACATGATGTTACCGAAATAGTTTATAATCCGGATTATAACACGCTTTTTGCAGAAGAGACAAAACCCGGCCTGGAGAAACTCGAGAAAGGTTTCATTACAAGAACAGGTGCAATATCGGTGGACACGGGGATCTTTACCGGACGCTCTCCCGGGGACAAATATATTGTTCTGGACGACAAGACAAAGAATACCGTCTGGTGGAAGTCTGATAAGGCTAAAGTTTCTGATAATAAGCCTGTTTCCAGTGAGATATGGCAGCACTGCAGAAATATTGCAGCCCGTCAGCTTTCAGGAAAAAAGCTTTTTGTTGTTGACTGTTCCAGCGGTGCCAACGAAAATACGAGATTAAGAGTAAGGTTTATTATGGAAGTTGCCTGGCAGGCACATTTTGTAAAGAATATGTTTATCAGGCCGGCTCCTGAGGAGCTGAAAAAATTCAAACCCGATTTTGTGGTGCTGAATGCATCAAAAGCTACTAATCCGGACTGGAAGGAACAGGGACTCAACTCGGAGAATTTTGTTTTTTTCAATCTCTCTGAAAATATGGCGTCAATAGGTGGCACATGGTATGGCGGAGAAATGAAAAAAGGCATTTTCTCCATCATGAATTACTACCTGCTTCTCAGGGGAATTGCATCAATGCATTGTTCTGCGAATGTCGGGAAGACAGGTGACGTAGCTATCTTCTTCGGACTCTCGGGAACAGGCAAGACAACTCTTTCAACAGACCCCGACAGAGCCCTTGTGGGTGATGATGAACACGGATGGGATGACGATGGCATATTCAATTTTGAAGGAGGCTGCTATGCAAAGTGCATCAAGCTTAGCAGGGAGAATGAACCCGACATTTACCACGCTATCAAGAGAGATGCCCTCCTGGAAAACCTTGTGGTTCTGCCCGATGGAACAATAGATTTCAATGATGATTCAAAGACTGAAAATACAAGAGTTTCCTACCCAATTTATCATATCAACAATATTGTAAAGCCGGTTTCAAAGGCGGGTCATGCCACAAAAGTAATTTTCCTGTCGGCGGATACTTTTGGTGTATTGCCGCCTGTAAGCTGCCTTACGGAGGAACAGACCAAGTACTATTTCCTCAGCGGATATACCGCCAAGGTAGCCGGCACAGAAAGAGGCATAGTTGAACCTGTACCCTCATTCTCGGCTTGCTTTGGTGCAGCTTTCCTGATGGTCGATCCCATCATTTATGCAAACGAACTGACGGGGAAGATGAAAATGCATGGCGCTGAAGCCTGGCTTTTAAATACAGGATGGATACGAGGTCCTTACGGAACAGGCAGCAGGATTGACCTGCCGTCAACCCGACGGATCATTAATGCCATACTCGATGATTCCATAAAGGAGAGCGAATTCACAAATCTCCCTGTTTTCAACCTGAGCGTACCAACAAAGGTCAGGGGAGTCGATGAAAATATCCTCGACCCTGCAAACGGCTGGGAATCAAGAACAAAATGGCATATAGCCGCTACTGACCTTGCACTGAAATTCATAAATAATTTCAGTAAGTTTACTGCAAATCCCGAGACTGCAAGCCTGGTGGAACATGGTCCGGGGATCTGAAGGCATGAACATCATCTATATAATAATTGCAGTAATAGCTGCATATCTGCTGGGATCAATCCCGACAGCCGTGTGGACCAGCAGGGCCTTTCACGGCATTGACGTAAGAGAGCACGGCAGCGGGAACGCCGGTGCTACAAATGTAATAAGGGTGCTGGGATGGAAAACCGGAGTGCCCGTCCTGCTTATTGATATGATTAAGGGCTCGCTTGCCGCTTTGTTACCGGTCTTTTTCAACCTTGTCCCGCAGGGAAGCGCATCTCTTACCAACCTTCAGATCCTGACCGGATTAGCTGCTATCATCGGTCACATGTTACCTGTTTTCGCAGGTTTCAGAGGAGGCAAAGGTGTGGCTACCGCCGGCGGAGTCATTGTGGCAATTCACCCGGCAGTTTCACTTATATGCCTGGGGATCTTTGCACTCGTTTTTATAATTACAGGTATTGTGTCAGTATCATCGATGACTGCAGGTATTGCTTTCCCGGTGCTCCTGCTGACTCTGTTTGACACTCCTTCCCTCCTGTTCAAAATATTCTCAGTAATTGTTGCCGTGGCACTTCTGATAACCCACCGGAACAATATAAAAAGATTGCTTAAAGGAGAAGAGAAGAAGCTGTTCGGGAAGAAGCAAAAAACTTAACCTTTTAAACCCACCCCTCCCCCCCGAGACTTGCGCCTCCGCTGAAGCTTCGGCGGCACGCGGACGCTCAGGGCAGGCTCTTCCAGGAGGGGATCTTTGTGGCACACCGTTGCACCGTTGAACCGTCGTGCCGTTGTACCTTTTAGTACTGTTCCAGAATCTCTATCCTTTTCTTTATCGGTGGATGTGTTGCAAATAATGAACCGACAGAGAATGATTTCTTGTCCAGTTCTGCCTGGGGATTTTCAATAAACATCTGGGCCACGTCTTTCCGCTTCACTGCCTCAATTGTAGGATCACCGGATATCTTTCTGAGTGCTGATGCCAGTGCCAGGGGATTCCTTGTCAGTTCAGCCGAGCCTGCATCTGCCAGGTACTCGCGCTTTCTTGAAAGGGCAAACCTGAAAAGTGAGGCAATAAGATACCCTACTGCCGCCAGGAGAAGTGCAATGAGTATTGCGGCTCCTCCGCTGCCTTTCTTACTTCCCCTCCCCAGGTTTCCAAACCTTAACGACCTGAACAGCATCTCAGATACAAATGCAAAGATCCCGACAAACACGATGGAGATAATCAGCAGTCTTACATCACGGTTCCTGATATGTGTCAGCTCATGTGCAATCACAGCCTCAAGCTCGTGGTCATCAAGCTTGTTGGCAATACCCCGCGAAAGTGAAATAGTATATGTCCTGGGGTCTATTCCGCTGGCAAAAGCATTCAATGAATCGTCTTCGATGATGTTTACCTTCGGCATTGTCATCCCGACAGAAATGCAAAGATTTTCCACCAGGTTATAGATTCTCTTATTCTCGCTGCGTTCAAGAGGCTTTGAGGCGGTAGCTTTATTGATCATCGTTGTATGCGAAAACCATGCTATTGTAAACCAGGCAATTACACCTATGGAGATCCATGGGATCGTCCTCAGGAATTTGTTATTGATAACCTGTAAAATGTTAAATGCTTCCTGTTCGGCTGAAAAATATTGAGACTGGCCGAGTGAGGTAAAAAAGAAGAACAGCCATGTAAGTCCGAAAAAGACGACAGGGAACATCAGTAAGATCAATACGGAATTTGTATTATTCTTCCTGATCTGGCTTTGTAAACCAAAGTATTTCATTAAACGGCTTAGAACTTGATTTGTGGCGGCTGTTCAGCAGCTTCACGCTGATCGCCAAGCTCGAACATCGGTTCGCGTTTGAAATTGAACAGGGTAGCAATTACGTTTGAGGGGAACAGCTCAGTTGAGACATTGAGCTCCTTGGTTGCCGAGTTGAAGAAGCGGCGGGCTGCGGCTATCTTGTTTTCAACATCCGATATCTCATTCTGCAGATCGAGGAAATTCTGACTTGCCTTAAGATCGGGATAAGCTTC
>CAYNGW010000049.1:0-5220 GCA_964396955.1 uncultured Rikenellaceae bacterium
TTCAGTGCAGGCAGATCGAGCCAGCCGCACCGGCGCGGGCGTCCCGTGGTTGAACAGAACTCAAAACCTTTTTCCCTTAAAACGTTTCCGGTCTGGTCGTTAAGCTCGGTAGGGAAGGGGCCGCTTCCCACCCTTGTGCAATATGCTTTGAATATGCCAAACACCTCACCGATCTTCCTCGGCGAAATGCCAAGACCTGTACAGGCGCCGGCACTGATTGTATTTGATGAAGTAACAAAGGGGTATGATCCAAAATCAACATCAAGCATGGTGCCCTGGGCACCTTCTGCAAGCAGTTTTCTGCCCCTGGCAATAAGATCGTTGATAAGGTATTCAGTATTAATGATACGGAATTTCTTCATGAGCTCAATCCCTTCAAACCAGCCTGCTTCGTATTCATTCAGATCAAAAGCATAGTCATAGTTTTTAAGCAGTGAGAGATGACGATTAAGATGCTGATTATACAGATCCCTGAAATCTTTTCTCAGAATTTCACCGGCACGCAAGCCATTCCGCGCAACCTTATCGGTATATGAGGGACCGATGCCTTTAAGGGTGGAGCCTATTTTGGAAACTCCTTTGCTGTGTTCAAATGCTGCATCGAGTATTCTGTGGCCGGGAAGAATGAGGTTAGCCCTTGCTGAGATAACTAGTCTCTTGACCAGCTCTCCGACAGAGGGCCCCAGGTTCTCTATCTCCTTTTTAAATACTGCAGGGTCAATGACCACACCGTTACCTATAATGTTGAGCTTCTCGGGGTGGAATATGCCCGAGGGTATCAGATGAAGTACATGCTTTACATTATTGAACTCAAGCGAATGGCCGGCATTTGGTCCTCCCTGGAAACGGGCTATGATATCATAATCCGGACTTATTGCATCAACGATTTTACCTTTGCCCTCATCACCCCACTGAAGACCTAACAGGATGTCAATGTTCATATTAGCTGAATATTGTAATTAAAAAAACAGAGCACAAGTTACAAAATAATTCAAATCGGCTACCTGTCTGTTTATGATTGTTGATAAAAGACTTCTTATATCCCTGGCTGGCAAGCCTGCCTTTTCTCAGCAGAGCCTCAGAACCTGTACCTGAATAATAAACAGGGTGAAAAGGGTGATCTGGTAAATAACAGATATTTTGGGATACAACCGTTGTTTACCGCATTCTGTATGTTCTGATATATTATTTCTTCTTTCCGCCTGCAATCCCATATATATACAATGAATGATAACGGGGAGTGAAGTTATTCAGTTCACTGGCAGTTTTTATGATCTCATCGATCCTTGGGTCACAAAACTCTGTCACCTTACCAGTCTCAATATCAATTAGATGATCGTGCTGGCCACACTGGAAAGCTCTTTCAAACTGGGCAATGTTCCTGCCAAACTGGTGCTTGATCACAAGGTTGCAGTCGAGAAGCAGTTCAATTGTATTGTAGAGAGTGGCCCGGCTGACCCTGTAATTCTTATTCTTCATGAAAATATAAAGCGATTCAATATCGAAATGTCCTGCACGTGAATATATCTCATCAAGAATAGCATACCTCTCGGGAGTTTTCCGGTGCCCTTTCTTCTCAAGATATTCAGTGAAGATCTTCTTTACCGTGATCTTTGTATTGTCATTAATCATATCTGGTCTAATTTAAAATAATGACAAAAATATGTATTTTTCAATTATGATGGAAGGAACCGGATCAGATAATGGATTATTCAGTAAAATCCTCAACTCTCATCACGCTCTCGATACCCTTGATATTGGATATCTTCATAATCAGGTTGTTAAGGTCTTTGGTGTGATGAACGTAGATATCAATTGTTCCGGTGAAGATCCCGTCTTTGACCGAGAAATTGACATTTGTCATATTGACTTTCAGTTGGGATGAAATAATATTTGTGATCTCGTTAACAAGACCTATCCTGTCAATCCCGCTTAAGCTTATCCTTGCCAGGAAGGATGCAAGTTTATGAATTGCCCATTTTACCGCTATGATCCTGTTCCCTTCGTTTGACATCAGTCTTATTGCAACAGGGCACTTTGGCTTATGTATTACTATTGGCCCATCGGGCGAATGGTAACCTGTGACCTCATCACCGGGTATAGGATTGCAGCAGGATGCTATCTCATATGATTGTTCGGCACTTTCAACGTTTTCCCTGAGAAGGAACGGCACGTTATTGTCTATTTTCTGAGGTGCCTCCCCGGTCTCTTTAACTTCTTTCTTTGATCCTATAAACTTAAGATCCCAGTATTTGATGATACTTTTTGTCGTCGTTTTCCTGAGTATTTTTTTCAGATTATCGAGGTTTATGATTCCCAGTTCAATACCTGAATAAAGTTCATCCTTATTGAGCACATCATAGGTAAGAAGAAGCTTTTTCAATATCTCCGCATTAGGGATTACTCCAAACTCATTCAGCTTGCTCTCAAGTATTTCCATTCCTTTTTGTACACGGTTTGAAGTCTCGACCCGTAATGCATCCTTTATTGCTTCTTTTGCTTTGGATGTTCTGACATAAGACAGCCATTCCTTTTCCGGTTTTGCAATATCAGATGTGATTATCTCAACCTGGTCGCCGCTCATCAGGGTTGCATTGATGGGATTGAGCTTGTAGTTTATTTTTGCACCAATTGCCTTATTCCCTATCTCAGTATGTATCTCATAGGCAAAATCAAGAGCCGAAGCACCTTTCGGAAGGCTCACAAGCGTTCCTTTCGGAGTGAATACCATTATCTCGGAGGAGAAGAGGTTCATCTTGAACTCATCAAGAAACTCAATAGGATCCTCAAGCGGATTCTCAAGCATAAGCCTGATCTTCTTTATCCATTTATCAAGCTCGCTCTCCTGTGATCCGTCTCCCTTGTATTTCCAGTGTGCCGCATAACCTCTTTCAGCAACCTCATCCATTCTTTTGCTTCTTATCTGCACCTCAACCCATTTTCCGTCTGGACCCATAACTGTCACATGGAGAGCCTCATAGCCGTTAGGTTTCGGGCGGCTCACCCAGTCGCGAAGCCTGTCCGGCTTGGGCGTATATGAATCAGTGATCATTGAATAGATGTTCCAGCATTGTGTTTTTTCGGGAATATCAGTTATGGGATCAAATACGATCCTCACTGCAAGAACATCATAGATCTCCTCGAAAGGAACATTTTTGGATTGCATCTTTTTCCATATCGAAAATACCGACTTCGGACGGCTGCTGATATCAAACTGAAGAGCAGCCTTTGACAGCTTATCAATAATCGGAAATGAGAATTTATTGAGGAATGATAAATACTTCTTCTCGCTGAGCTTGAGCTTTGATGCTATTTCTTCATAGATCTGCGGCTGGCGGAATTTGAAGCTTAGGTCCTCAAGTTCGCTTTTTATGGTGAATAGTCCAAGACGATGAGCAAGCGGGGCATAGAGAAAAATCGTTTCCCCTGCCAGTTTCATCCTCTTATGTTCCGGCAATGAATCAAGAGTCCTCATGTTGTGCAGGCGATCGGCTATCTTAATAAGAATAACCCTCATATCATCGGAAAGCGTCATCAGCATTTTCCTGAAGTTTTCCGCCTGCATCGATGACGAGCTTTCCTTGTTATATGTTCCTGAAATCTTTGTAAGACCGTCAATCAGGGTTGCAATCCTGGGCCCGAAATCCCTTTTAACATTTTCAAGTGTATAATCAGTGTCTTCTACGACATCGTGAAGCAAGGCTGCTGTGATTGACCTTGCTCCCAATCCTATCTCCTGGTTGACGATCCTGGCTACTGCTATGGGATGCAGAATATAAGGTTCTCCGGATTTGCGGCGCATGTTCCAGTGAGCTTCATTGGCAATCCTGAATGCCTTGTCAATCATCTCCCTGTCGCCTTCCTTATTGCAACGGAGAAGATTATTTACAAGAGATGAATATTCATCCTGAATACGTTTTTTGTCCTCCTCGTCAAAAATATCCTTGTTACCCATAAATATTCAAGGTGCAAGTTACAAATATAGCTTTATTAGTCTAATGTTAGAAAGGTAGCATGGCATGATGAAGGTATTTACCCGCCGGCTCTGATAATCGTTACTGTGCCGGTTCTCGATACAGTTTTCCCTGATGGCGTTCTGGCTTCCAGGAACCATAGGAAGACCCCTTCAGGCACCGGATTGCCATTCTTTGTGCCATCCCACGCTTGTGCATGATCCCTCGTCTCAAATACAGTTTTTCTGCTTAAATCGGTTATGATCAGGTGGTATTCAACGGGTGTGAACGATAACACAGGAACGAAAAGATCATTGACAAGATTATTGTCAGGAGTGAATACACTGGGAACGGTTATTACTTCAGTAACAGGGGAGCAGTTCCGGGATGAGCGGCTTTCCCCTGAGACTCCGTAGGGATTGGATGCCTCATATGCTTTGATCATGAAACAGACCTCATAGCCGGCGACTTCATACATCAGGTCGGAATATTTCACGGTAAAAGCCGTATCTTCCGGCATAATCGTATACCTCTCTTCATATTGCATACCCGCTTTTATAAACAGCTTATAGGAGCTGATCATCCCGTTCCATTCTTTATAAGGATTCCAGGTGAGGTTAATATCATTTTCATCCTGTTCCAGCGACAGCACTATATTTGACGCTAAATTTGATACAGTTATCGGGACATTGCAATTGTTGACAGCCGAAAGCCTGTAATAATTTACCTCCCTGATGTCAGCTTCAGCATCACTGTATAAAAAAGATTCCGCTGTACGCGAAAAATAATAAATCTGACTGAATAAACCTGATGCACCAGTCTTTCTCTCAAGAATATAGGAGATGATCTCTGATTCCGGATCTATTTTGAATGAGAGCAGGATTTCATCTTCAGGAACCACTGTGGCATAATCAGCATTGATCCATTGAGGCGGCCTTAGCATCCTGGTGTACAGACAGACTTTATTTGAAACGGATGAATATCCATCTGCCAGATCTGCCCTGACTATAAAACAATATTGTTTGTCAAATAAGAAATCGCTGATGATATAACTGTCTGTCTCCGCTGAAGTTATTCCTGCCTCTGAGTAACTGCTCCCATCAACCGAATAAAGAATTGTATAGTTCAGCACCAGCCTCGGATATGACGGATAGCTGTTCCATTTTATTTCAATTTTTCTGTAACATGTATCGAGGCTCGCAGTTGTGAAGATCGTATTAAGCGGATTTGACAGGGGACTTATATTTCCTGCAGTGTCAAGAGCTGC
>CAYNGW010000049.1:5320-11861 GCA_964396955.1 uncultured Rikenellaceae bacterium
ACAGTAACAAGGTCAAGTACGGGAGATTCAGGAGGATCCGGATCAGGCTGACCTGATACCCCGGCGCTACATGCAACAAGGAAAACAATAATAATATAAAGGTATCTTGTCTTCATTTTCAGCCTGCAGTTATCTGATACAGGTCATCAGTATTATAATACGCTTTTGCCAGTTCGGTTATTTCATCAGGTTCAATAGTTTTTATTTTTCCGGCAAGCCTGTGGTAATATCCGTTATCAAGGCCGAATTCCCATACCGACCTGAAACTTTCAGCAATGGCGAAGGGTCCGTCAAACATCCTTACCATCTCTCCAAGCATATAATTTCTTACGATCTCAAGTTCCTCCTTTTCAACGGGAACCTTCTGCAATAGTTGTATTTCCCTGTATATCTCATCTATTGCTTTTTGAGTACTTTTTTTACTCACTTCGGTGGAAATGACCTTGAAACCGCTGAGAATAAGCGAAGTTATCACGGAGTGTATACCATAGGTCAGCCCTTTGTCCTCCCTGATATTTTTCATCAGCCTTGAACTGAAATATCCGCCAAGAACCACATCCACGACTTTCAGCCCGGGATAATCGGGATGAAGCTTGTTTATTGACCTTGATCCGATCCTTATGGCTGTCTGTACAGCTCCCTTCTTTTCAATATGTACCTGTTTCCTGTCCTCTGATCTTATTTCATTCCGTGATTCTCCGGAACGGATACCTGTTGAACGGATCCCGCCAAAAAAGCTATTCAGAAGATCAACAGTATTCTTATGTATTTTACCTGACACTATTATGGCAAGGGTTTCAGGAGTATAATATCCGCAATGAAAATCCGAAAGAACAGCCGGATTCAGATTATGAAAATCATCCTGAACTATCTGTCTGCCATAAGGATGATATTTTCCGAAAATTGACTCATAAAACTGGTCCATGACAAGATTGCCCACCTTATCCCTGTTTACAAGGTACCACCGTAAACGTTTTTTCATCAGGGCTTTGAATTCGGATTCCGGGAATAGCGGTTGAAATAATATTTCCCTGGCAAGTTCAAGTATCTTCTCAATATGCTTGTTCATAAAGAAGATTACAATGCCTGCACGGTCTTTGTCAGCATACAGATTATAAAATGCCCCATGGAAGTCGAGCATTTTGTTAAGTTTCGAGGAACTGTAATTCAGGGAACCCTCTGTAAGCATCATGTTTGTTGTTGATGCAAGCAGGGGAAGATATTCCATTGTCTGTCCTGCACCAAAAGTAAAATCGATGCGCATTATATCCTCAGTGCCTGCTTCGATCATGTAAACAGGTACCACGTTGTTAAGCCGGGCTGATATGACTTCCGGAATTTTCCCCAGGCTGACTGGCATTACTGGCGGCTGTGCAGACGGCATCTGTTTCATTTCTATTTCTTCCTTGCTGATTTATAGTAAAGTGTGCTGCAGTTAGCCGGATCAAAGTACCTGCGCGCTGCTTCAATGACCATCATCCTGTCGGTTTTCCTGTAAAGATTAACTTCACTGTTTATAAGATCAGTATTGCCGATAAGGTCATAGAAGGAGAGGTTTATTGCTTTATTCAGAATGCTGGTATTGGCAAAAACATTTTCAGATTCAAACTTGTTTTTGACCTTTTCCATTTCCGGTGATGACGGATACTTTTCCTTTAAATCATCAATTACCATATTAACGGATTCTTCAGCATGATGAATATCAATGCCTTTCATCAGTTTCCCGTGTAAAATAATAAGACCGGGATCGATATCCGATGTGATATAGGCATTGATCTCGCTGAACAGTTTCTTCTGCCTGACCAGCCTGGTATATAACCTGCCGGATTCTCCCCCGGCCAGAAGATCAGTAATAAGATCAAGAGTATAAAAATCCTTGCCGGTGCGCGGGCCGGTGTGCCATACTTTGTAAAGAGCGTCAACAGGAACATCTCTTTCAACAGTAAGCATTCTTTCTTCAGTCTGTTCGGGTTCAGCGGGTAGGTCCCTTGGCCGGATATCCCGTTTTTCAATTTTGCCGAACCATTTCTGCGACAGGCTGATTGCACGATCTGTTGATATATTGCCTGTCAGGGCGAGAATGGAATTATTGGGAGCGTAATAGCTGAAGAAGAAATCCCTGATCTGTGGCAGGCTGACTTCGCTGATATGTGATATATCCATGCCTATCGTCGGCCAGCGGTATGGATGGACCTTGAAAGCTAGCGGCCTTAAAAGCAGCATGGCATCTCCGTACGGCTGATTGAGGTAGCGTTGATTGTACTCCTCAATGACCACATTTTTCTGGATGTCAAGGTTCCTCTGCGAGAAATCGAGAAGATTCATCCTGTCGGACTCGAGCCAGAAGGCGGTTTCAATATTATCGGCCGGAAGGGTAATATAATAATCAGTAACATCAGTATTGGTGAATGCATTGTTTTCTCCGCCTGCAAGAAGAAGATGCTTGTCAAATTCAGGGACCACTGCTGTTCCTCCGAACATCAGGTGTTCAAAGAGATGTGCCAGTCCCGTGGATTCCGGATCCTCATCCCTTGACCCCACATCATATAATATATTCATCGCTGCCAGGGGTGTGGACCTGTCCTCATGGACCAGTATCCTTAATCCGTTTTCAAGAATGAATCTGCTGTAATTGATCATAATTAAGTCCTTCCGGGAACCTTTATCCTCCAGGTTGACAAACTTAAATAAAAAACTGTGAAGCAAGAGTAATGTTTTTATATTTGCATCATTATGTTCACAAACAGGATTATGAAAAAGGATACTTTGATTTTTGACATTATTGAAAAGGAGCGTCAGCGGCAGATGAATGGCATAGAACTTATTGCCTCTGAGAACTTTGTCAGCCCGCAGGTACTTGAAGCCATGGGATCTGTACTGACTAACAAATATGCTGAAGGATATCCCGGGAACCGCTATTATGGCGGTTGTGAGTTTGTTGATCAGGCTGAGCAGATAGCCATCGACAGGTTAAAACAGCTTTTTGATGCGGAATATGCCAATGTGCAGCCTCATTCAGGAGCACAGGCGAATATGGCTGTTTTCCTGACTGTCCTCAAACCGGGTGATACTTTTATGGGATTGAACCTGGCTCACGGGGGACATCTGTCGCACGGATCACCGGTAAATTCTTCAGGCATACTGTACCGTCCTGTTGCCTATGGCGTGAAGGAGGAGACAGGGATGGTTGATTACGACATGATGGAGGAAATTGCCTTAAAGGAGAAGCCTAAAATGATCGTAGGGGGAGCATCTGCATATTCCCGCGAATGGGACTATGAACGAATGAGAAAAATAGCTGACATGATAGGTGCCATACTGATGATCGACATGGCACATCCGGCAGGGATTATCGCTGCAGGTTTGCTTAAGAATCCGCTGAAGCATGCGCATATTGTAACCTCAACAACCCATAAAACACTGAGAGGTCCGCGCGGCGGGATAATCCTGATGGGTAAGGATTTTGTCAATCCGTGGGGTATCACCACAACCAAGGGTGAAGTCAGGATGATGTCCTCACTTCTCAATTCAGCCGTTTTCCCGGGTGTTCAGGGCGGACCCCTCGAGCATATCATTGCCTCCAAGGCAGTCTCATTTGGAGAGGCACTCACTCCGGAGTTCAGGGAATACCAGGTGAGGGTTAAGAAGAATGCTTCCGTGATGGCACAGGCATTCATTGATAAGGGTTATAAGGTAATTTCCGAAGGCACTGATAACCATCTTATGCTAATAGACCTCAGGACAAAATTCCCTGATATTTCAGGAAAGAAAGTGGAGAATACGCTTGTCCGCTCTCATATCACTGTGAACAAGAATATGGTACCCTTCGATAACCGGTCACCATTTCTGACTTCCGGTCTGAGAGTCGGTACACCGGCAATCACAACCCGGGGCATGATGGAAGATCATATGGGAGTGATAGTGGACCTTATTGATGAAGTCATTTCGGATATTGAAAATGAATCAGTTATTGCGAGGGTGGGAGAGAAGGTAGTTAAAATGATGAAACCGTTCCCTCTTTTTTCAATGTGACGGAAATAATATTAAAACTTGTGTTTTTTCTATACAATATTTATTTTTCGTAACTTTACATCTGTCCGTTGTTATTAAATTTCAGTGATGAATAACAAGAAACTAATTTTCATTGTTGACGACGATCCGTTTATTAACAGGCTGTTGGTTAAAAGGCTTACCTCTGATGAGTATAATCTGGAGGCATTTGAGACCGGAGAAGATTGTCTGGATGCACTTGACAAGAATCCAGATCTTGTGATCCTTGACTATTTGTTCGTCAGGCAGGACCACGAGTTCATGAATGGTATGCAGATTCTGGACAAAATCAAGGAATTAAAACCCGGCACACCAGTGATAATGCTTTCTGGCCAGGATAAGGGAGAAATAGTTCTTGAACTTGCGAGAAAAGGAATTAACGATTATATCATCAAAGACAACAATCTCATTGATAACCTTAATGTAGCAATACATGAGGTTTTTGAGAAAATTTCCTGAGATCTATTTCAGGATAAAATTGTAAGTTATTGTTCCCTTCTGAATGACGGGAGCATCAGGTTTTGTATCAAATTGCGCCTGCAGAGCAGCGTCTTTGGCAACCTTCAGCAGGTATTCATCAAGGGTGCTTGATCCTTTGATCCCGGGCACAGCCTGCATTACTTTTCCTGATCTGTCAACGCTTACTTCCACAACTACCTTTCCCTCGCCCTGGTAATCATATTCAGGCAATGGAAGTTTTTGAAATCCCCGTCCGCCAAGATCATATGAAATGCCACTATTACCCGTACCGCCGCCCTCACCACGGTTTTGTGAATTGACATCTCCTGAGGGTACACCCTGGTTGCCCTCACCGCCTGCAACACCTTCACCTGTTGACGAAGTGCCTGCATTCTTTGAACCCTCAAGAGCTTTCCTTGTGCGATCCATGATATCAGCCTGCCGCTGCTGTTCGGCTTCAATCCTCTTTCTTTCAATTTCCTCCTGTTCCTTCCGTATTCTTTCAGCTTCAAGCTCTTCTCTCAGTTTTCTTTCGGCTTCGATTTTCTCAAGTCGTTTTTTCTCAGCTTCCGGATCAACTTTCTTAACTTCCGGAGCATCTTCATTATCCTGAGTAAGCAACGGATCTTCATCTGTAACCACTTCGGCTTCTGAGGGTGGTGGAGGGGGAGTCTCTTCCGGTGATGCAGGAGAAGAAGGCTCGATAGGGCCAAAACCTGTCTCATCAGTGCCAAAATTGACGACGATACCCTCCTCGCTTTCAGGCGGCGGAGGAACCGAAAATCCGAAAAGGATGCACAATACAAGTACAGCCAGATGGATCACAATAGTTCCGGCAATACCTTTTCCCCTTTCTGAAGGGAAACGGTAAAGGTCGTTATCTGGGCGTTGTCGCAATTATCAGCTTGTAATTATTTGCCTGGGCAATATTCAGAACCTGAACAACACTTTCAAAGGGAACAGTCTTATCGGCATGAAGGGAAATATAGGTATCAGGCTTGTTTCCAAGCTTTTGCTTCAGTAAAGCTTCAAGCTCTGCAAGAGTAACAGGTTGCTGTTCAACATAATATCGTTGATCAGCTGTAATTGAAACTGTAGTCTGAGGTTTGGCCGAGGTTTGCGCGCTCCCTTTCGGAAGAAGAAGCTTTAGTGCAGTGGGATGAACCAGTGTTGAGGTTAACATAAAGAAAATAAGGAGATTGAATACCACATCAGTCATCCCCACTGAACTGAAATTTACGCTGATCTTATTTCTATTGGAGATAGCCATCTTAGTGAGTTGTTTTTACTGGTTCATTCAAAATATCCATGAATTCGGTGAGTGTCGCCTCAAGGTTAAAGACCACTCTTTCCACCCTCACAACAAGAACATTGTAGGCAAAATATCCGAGTATCCCAACAATCAGTCCTGCCACTGTTGTGATAAGTGCCGTATAAATTCCATCTGACAGAAGTGATACTTCAATATTATTGCCTGCCTGTGACATTGCATAGAATGACTGGACCATACCTATTACAGTCCCGAGGAATCCGAGCATTGGTTCAGCTCCGGTAATTGTTGCCAGGGTGGGAAAGCTTTTTTCAAGCTTCGCTATTTCAAGCTTCCCGACATTTTCAATAGCTGTGGATATGTCCTGTAATGGTCTGCCGAGCCTTGTTATCCCCTTTTCCACCATTCGTGCCGAAGGGCTGTCGGTGGACCTGCATAATCCAAGCGCTGCTTCTATCTTCCCGTCGTGAATATAATCCTTGATCCTGTTCATGAAATTCTGATCTTCCCTGGTGGCCTTTCTTATTACATAATACCTTTCAATGAAGATATATACAGCAATGAAGGAAAGGAGTACAATGGGAATCATTACCCATCCTCCCTTGAGGGCGAAATCGAAAATTGTCATATCCGCCTGAGTGGTGCTTCCGGCCGGAACAGCAGTATCCTGTAAAATGAACTGTAAAAATCCCATATCTAATCTTTTAATTCGTTTCTTATTAGTATTCTGATAATTAAATTCACGTGCGAAGATATTAAAAA
>CAYNGW010000050.1:0-11792 GCA_964396955.1 uncultured Rikenellaceae bacterium
ACTGTATACCATGTGTGTAGACCCCTGTATACTATGTGTGTAGTCCATACACTTCAGCAGAGAGGGGGTAGGGGGGTGAGTACAGGAAGATACAGAGTGGGGCAGGGGGTCATATTTTTTTCAGCTTTGCAAACCGCAGCAGAAGTTTTTTTCTTCCGTTGTTTTCGAACTTAACAGAGGCTGTTGTATTCGGAGGCTCCCCTTCTATTGATACGATGATACCATTGCCGAACCTCTCATGCTGAACTGTATCACCTTCTGAAAACTCCGATGGATCGCTTCCATTGAAAGGAGTATATTGGTGAATAACAGGCTTTAACGATTTTCGTATTCGCGGTCTTTCAGGATATGAAGTGGGTTCTTCCCTGAACATTTCCCGGTTTCCGGCCTTTGAATGAAATGGCTTTCCTCCTGTCTGAGGGTAATGGAGATACTTTGGATCGATCTCCCGCAGGAACCTGCTCGGATTGCTTCTTTCAAGGTTTCCCCACTTATACCTGTTAAGGGCATAGCTCAGGGTAGCCAGTTTTTCGGCACGGGTAATTGCTACATAAAACAGGCGTCGTTCCTCTTCAAGCTCCTTTGCACTGCCAGCCGATAAGGGTGAGGGGAAAAGTGTATCCTCCATCCCGACAATGTACACATGCTTGAATTCCAGTCCTTTAGCTGAATGCATGGTCATGAGTGTCACCTTGTTCCGATCCTCTTCCTTTTCATTGTCCTGATCGGTAAGCAGGGCAACATTTGCGAGATATGCCTCAAGAGTTGAGGGTTCTCCGTTGGTCTCTGCAGCTTCGGTAAATATTTTGATTGCATTAAGCAGTTCCTCAAGGTTCTCATAACGGCTTATCTCTTCGGGCAGTTTGCCATCCCTGAGCTCCTTCACTATGCCGGAGCCGAATGCAATCTCCCTGGCTTTGGTATATGCATCCATCTTACCGGCACCAAGAGCCAGTTTATTGATCATTTCCATGTATCCAGACAGTTTTTTTACTGTCCCGGCATTGAAATGATCCTGGTATTTTCCTGCCTCAGTAACGATATTCCATACCGTGGTATTAATCTCAGCCGACAGGTCCAGGATCTTCTGAATTGTCGTATCTCCTATTCCTCTCTTAGGATAGTTGATTGATCTTTTGAGGCTCTCCTCATCATCATGATTGATCACCATCCTGAAATAGGACAGGATGTCTTTTATCTCCTTACGTTCATAAAATGAAAGACCGCCATAGATTTTATATGGAATATTCTTCCTGCGAAGTGTCTCTTCAAATATCCTGCTCTGGGCATTTGTCCTGTAGAGAACTGCAAAGTCGCTCCAGCTAAGTTGCTGTGAAAAACTCTTGTCAAAAATATCAGAAGCTACATTAAATCCCTCTTCCGTATCGGTCATAGCCTGCATGACCATTATCTTCTCCCCGGGCTCATTCTTTGAATAGACCTTTTTATGTATCTGTCCCTGATTATTGGCAATGATCTCGTTGGCTGCATTGACAATTGTCTGTGTTGAACGGTAATTCTGCTCGAGCTTAAAAAGCTGGTAATCAGGGTAATCATTTTTGAAATCCAGGATATTTTCAATTCTAGCTCCACGGAAAGAGTAAATACTTTGTGCATCGTCTCCAACTACACAAAGGTTATGATGGATAGCTGCCAGCTTTTTTACGATGAGATACTGAGCATAGTTAGTGTCCTGGTATTCATCTACAAGGATGTACCTGAATCTTTCCTGGTATGCGGCAAGCACATCAGGGAAATCCCTGAACAGTATATTCGTGTTCATCAGCAGATCGTCAAAATCCATTGCATTTGCCTTGAAGCAGCGTGATGAATATATTTTGAAAACTTCAGTCAGGAGGGGCATCCTGCTGGCTTTGTCATATTCACTCATTGAGCTGTCGGCAGCATACATGCTGGCTGTTATCAGGTTATTTTTAGCAGTTGATATTCTGGCGGCTATTACTCCCGGTTTATAAACATTGTCATCCAGGTTAAGCTCTTTAATTATTGAGCGTACCAGGCTTTTGGAATCTGATGCATCATAAATAGTGTAATTGGATTTGTATCCGAGCCTGTCGCCTTCAATCCTCAGTATCCGCGCAAATATTGAATGAAAAGTACCCATCCACAGGTAACGTGCAATCTCGGCACCTGCTATCCTGGCAATTCTTTCCTTCATTTCTCCGGCGGCCTTGTTTGTAAAGGTGAGAGCAAGGATCTTCCCGGCGGGGACACCTTTCTGAAGAAGATGAGCGACACGGTAAGTAAGGACCCTTGTTTTACCAGCACCTGCTCCGGCAATAACCAGAGCCGGTCCTTCAGTATGGATGACAGCCTGCTGCTGAGCTTCATTCAGGTCGTTAAGGTAATTACGGATCATTTATTGTCAAGAATTACAGCGTTTGGGGTGAAGCAAAATTAACAAATACAATTTCAGAGAAATCATATGTTTAAAATTTAAACGGATTATTTATTAACAGGACTGTGCTATGGCATTTCTTGTAATAAGGATACGCCATGGCATGTCCTTATTTTTATTATTATTGTGTTGTATTATACAAACCGGGTTATAGAATCCGTTATTATTAGAAATTTCAGGTTGCCTGTGCGTTATTGGTTTGTTTTTGCAGCCGTTTTTGTGCCTTTGTTTCTAAATGGCCAGCTTACTTCTCCGGGAGCGGGAACGATACGCTATACCTCATATCCGTCATCACCAGGAGTAAAGGATCCGATTTTCATATACTGCAGTCAGACAGGCACTGAGACGGGAACAATTACTGCCATCAGACCAGGAGGAGGCGGTCCTTTCACATATAAATGGTTCCAATGGAATAAATTGACAGACAGCTTCAGTACAGAAATTACAACCGATACAGGAGTAACTTCCTCAACTGTAAACAACCTTGCAGAAGGAGGTTATAAAGTGGAGATAGAAAGTTCAGGTATTACGGATACAATACTGGTTGGCTGGATAGCCTTTGATGAGCCGCCTTATACAGAGGCAAAGCTGAAAAATCCGATGAAGCACTGTAATTATGTCGCCCTTGATGGCGATACATCCTCTACAGTCAAGACTTTTCCCTATTATGATACAATAACAGGTAACCAGCTGAATATCAGGAATGAGTTGACTTTTATCTGGTCATCAGATCCGACATCTTCAATTCCGCATCCTTCAACGGAAATAGACCCGATAACATTTACGCCTCCTCTTGAGGACGTGACCTATAAACTAAAAGTGAACTCCCTTGCCTGCAATAGTGATTCTTCATTCTTATACGAATCTATCCACGTAAACGCTGATTTTACGGTTGAACCTGTTGAAGGAGAGGCACCTCTTGAAGTATCAATGATAAATGAATCAGTAAGAGGTTATATATTTACCTGGGATTTTGGTGACAGCACCTTTTCTGAACTTGAAAATCCCGATCCGCATGTTTATTATAAACCAGGTGAGTATACGGTTTTACTTACTATTGAAAGCGAACGCCATTGCATTGATTCTTTGAGGTCGGAAATAATCACAGTCGAACCCTCTGACATCGATATCCCTAATGTTTTCACTCCCGATGGTGACGGCTATAATGACTTGTTTATGGTCTATTCCAAATCGCTCAGGTATATCAGCATGGAAGTATTCAGCCAGTCAGGAATGAAAGTATACGGATTCAGCGGTGAAGGAGAAGACCTGAGGGAGTGGACAGGCTGGAACGGTGACATAAATAATTCCTCCAGAAAAGCAGCTCCCGGAGTCTATTTCTATATCATCCGCGCGCTGGGATGGGATGATATACGATATGACAGTAAAAAATACCGGGGATTTCTGTATCTGTACAGATAACGGCGCTTCGTGCACCGACACCGTTTTCTTCGCCAAACACCTCGGTCAATAGATTACCTGTTGCAAGAACAGGTTTGTATACTCCTCCGGGACTGGGGGCCGGAGGCAGCTCAAGCCCCGGTTCAATTATTCTCAAATCAGGGTCATTTTTCATTTCTTACTAGTCTTATTTTCTTAAACCGTTGTACCCTTGTACCCTTGTACCTTTACACCATTATACCATTCCTACACATACAATTCTGCTTTGAATATAGTTTTTGCCTGTCCTGATATCTCTACCCTGTCTCCTTTAAGCGCCACCTTTAAAACGCCGCCCCTTTTTGAAACCTGGTGAGAAACAAATCTTTCCTTACCTGTTTTATTATGCCAGAAAGGAACAAGCGCACAATGAGCAGACCCGGTTACCGGATCTTCATTAATGCCAAGTGCCGGAGCAAAACACCTCACACAGAAATCAAATGCCGGATCATCTGACGGTGATGTAACAATAAGATCGCCGAATCCGGAATTTTTCATTGCCTTGAAATCGGGCTTCAAATCCTTTAACTCATTCTCATTTCTTAACAGCGCAAAACTCCATCCATGTGCCGTGCGATACAGTTCAGCAGGAGTGATCCCGATAATCTTAGCGATCCCGTCAGGAATTTTTACCGGTTTGACCTGGTATGAAGGGAAGTTCATTGTGATCCAGCCATCTTCATATCTGATGGTTAATTTGCCGGCTTTTGATAGGAAGATAATTTCCTTATTTTTTTCAACTACACCTGTTTCATACAATATATGAGCTGAAGAAAGGGTAGCATGACCGCACAGTGGTATTTCAGCTTCAGGAGAGAAGAATCGGATCTTAAAAGCCTTGTCATCAGGTGTTATAAATGCTGTTTCAGATAAATTCATTTCAGCGGCTACATTCTGCATCCACTCTTCAGGAGCGTCCTTTTCAAGAATGCATACACCGGCAGGGTTTCCTTTGAAAGACTGATCGGTAAATGCATCGACTTGGTAAATAATCTTTGGTTTAGTCATATTTTATGGTATATGGTTATAAGGCTATACGGCTTTAGGGCATTAGGGCTTTGTGGCATTAAACTTAGAGCTTAACACCTTAATGCCCTAAAACCTTAACGCCTTAATGCCCTTTCGCCATTCACCGGTACATTTCTGCAATTTACAGACTATTTTGAAAATTTACTGAAGAAAACTTTGGAAACTAAAAAAGTTTTATCATTTTTGCGAAGTTTTTAAATTTGGGTGATGGATTACAGGCAGAGAATAATTGAAGAGGGAGCAATAATGTTCCGGACATATGGAATAAAAGCTGTTACCATGGATATGCTTGCAAACCAGATGGGCATCTCAAAAAGAACAATATATGAGGTGTTCAGCGACAAGGATGAACTTCTGATGGGAGTCCTCAGGTGGATGACTGTCAGGCAGGAAGAGGTAATGACAAAAATAATGGCAGAATCGGAAAATGTCATCGAGGCGATTTTCAAGATGATGAATATTATGACAGATCATTTCCGGAATATGAGCCCGGCATTCAGGCTGGACATGAGAAGATTTCATAATGATTTGGCTAAAAAGCTCCGGGAGACTGATGAGCTTCCCTATTATAGCAATAACGCTGATGTTCTGAAGAGAGGAATTAAGGAAGGGATCTTTCGCAAGGATATTGACATTGAGATCACGAACAAATGCTTGCTTGAGGTTATCAGGATGTCAAATGACAAGGAAGTATTTCCACCGGAGGATTTTTTTAATAAAGACATAATCAGTGATTTCTATATCAATTATCTGAGGGGTATTTCAACCCAGAAAGGTCTTGATCTTGTAAACTTTTATGAGAAAAAAAATAAATCAAAACACAACGGATAATATTTTAAAAATAAAGAACTATAATTTCTATATGAAAAACAGATTTTTTATTACAGCTTCATTTCTGCTGCTCTTCCCCGGAACCATATTATTGGCTCAGGAAACCAGCGGTGAATTGAGTCTTACTTTAAAAGAGGCCCAGGATTATGCCCTGGCATACAATAAGAGTATAAAGTCAGCCAAATATGATGCCGAAGCATCAAAATATGGACTTTGGGAGGCGATTTCTGCAGGTCTCCTACAGGTAAACACCAGCGCCTCCATAAATGATAACTTGATTATAATGACCAGGATTATTGACATGAATGGGGTTCAAACCGCATTCAAGTTTGGGACGACGTATGATTTATCGTATGGTGTAACCGCCTCAACAGCGATCTTTAATGCACCTTATATTGTTGGAATTCAGACAGCAACCCTGGGAAAGAAACTTTCCGAGCTTAATGTTGAAAGGGCAGAGCAGGATACAAAGGAATCGGTTGCAATGAGTTACTATCTTATACTGGTATCGGTCGAGTCAATGAAAATACTTGATGGTAATATTGCCGTTCTGAATGAGACACTGAAGTCGATCCGCTCCATGCTTTCTGCAGGAATGGCTGAAGCGACCGATGTGGACCAGATGGTATCAAACGTTTCGATGATGGAAAATACCAAAAGCTCAATGGAAAGGACCCTCGAGGTGAATTATAACATGCTCAGGTTTCTGTTGGGTGTTTCACCCGAAACCAGGATCGTTCTTACAGAATCGCTGGAGTCGATAGTAGAAAAGGTTGATATTGCTCAAATTCTTTCTACGGGATTTAATGTAAAGGAGAACCTTAATTACAAATTGGTTGCAAGTCAGGAGCAGATGTCAGAGCTATCGTTAAAAATGCAAAAATCAACGGTAATACCTTCGCTATCAGGTTTTTATACCTATTCTGAGAACGGGATGGGTAACAAACTCAACAGTATGAGTTGGTTCCCAAACTCAATTATAGGGCTCCAGCTGGCGGTTCCGATATTTGCCACTGGCACCAGATATTCAAAGATAAAACAAGCTCAGATAAACCTTGAGAAGACCCGTACGGGAAGGGAAATGGTCACCGAGCAGCTATTGCTGCAGGAAAAGCAGTTAAGGTACAACCTGGTGAGTGCCCGTGAACAATACAATTTACAGAAGGCCAACATTGATGTTTCAAAAAGAGTCTATACCAGCACTGAAAACAAATTCAAGCAGGGAATGGCATCAAGTCTTGAACTTACCCAGGCTAACAGCCTGTATCTTCAGGCAGAAAATAACTATGTGTCAGCCCTGATGAATCTCCTGCAAACTAAACTCGCTCTTGATAAGCTGTTAAATAATATGTAATAATTAAAAAATAAACCTTCAAAATAATTAATAATGAAATACTTAAGAACAATTCCGGCAATCTTTATCAGCGGGCTCATAATAACAGGCTGCTCTCCGAAATCTAATAATCCGGTTGCTTCAGGCAATGATTCTGTTGCAGCAGATATTAAGGCTGCAATACCGGTAAAAGTCATAACCCTTGCTAAAACAAAAATTGCAAGAACGATTGATTATACGGCAACTATTCTTCCTTTTGAAGAGGTTAATATGGCGCCTTCAACTCCCGGTAGGATTGATAAAATATATGTTGAAGTGGGTGATAAGGTGAATAAGGGCGATAAACTATTCCTTATGGATCGTACTCAGCTCTACCAGCTTAAACTTCAGCTTGCAAACCTTGAGAAGGACCTTTCCAGGCTTGATACACTTCTCAGATCAGGAAGTGCAAAACAGCAGCAGTATGATCAGATGAAAACCCAGTATGAGGTCACAAAGACAAATGTGGATTTCATGGAGCAGAATACTCTCCTCAAGGCTCCTTTCACCGGCATAGTGACTGGGAAATACTTTGAGAACGGTGAAATGTTTTCCGGAACGCCCACAACACAATCGGGACGTTCTGCAGTAGTAACCGTGATGCAGGTCAGCCCGTTAAAGGTAAATGTGGGGATATCAGAACAATATTATCCTCTGATAAAAAAAGGAATGAAAGCTGAGATAGCTGCCGATGTTTATGAAAATGAAAAATTCACCGGTTCAGTTTTCCGAATTGCTCCTACAATAAATTCAGCAACGCGTTCCTTTATTGCGGAGCTTGAGGTGCCAAACAAAAACGATCTGCTAAAACCCGGAATGTTTGTAAGAGTATCAATGGACCTTGGTGAAGTTGAGACTTTTGTTGTGCCGGCCGGAACAGTACTTCTGCAGGAAGGTACAAATATCAGGTATGTATTTATTGAGGATCAGGGTGCTGCAAAACGTGTAGAGGTGTTGATTGGAAAGCGGTTTGATGATCAGCTCGAGATCATTTCGGAAAACCTTAAGGAGGGAGATAGCCTAATTTCCGAAGGCCAATCCAGGCTTTTTAATAATGATAAGATCGAAATAGTAAAATAATTCAAGAATAACAGCATAATCAAATGAGTATATACAGTAGTTCCGTTAAAAGACCCGTAACGACAATACTGGTCTTCGTGGCATTGATCGTGATGGGGATTTATTCACTGATTCAGCTGCCTGTGGATCTGTACCCGGAGATGGAACTCCCGTTTATAGGAGTCGTAACAACATATCCGGGAGCCAGCGCATCTGATATTGAGTCCAATATAACAAGACCTGTAGAAGATCAGCTCAATTCCGTAAGTAACCTGAAGGAGATGACCTCCACCTCAAGTGACGGTCTCTCAGTAATATTTATGAATTTTGAGTACGGTACCAATCTCGATGAAGCTTCCAACGATATCAGGAGCACCCTGAGTTTTATTGAAAATTATCTTCCTGAGGACAGTGAAAAACCGACAATCATGAAATTTAATTCAAGTATGATGCCTATCATCTTCTATGCTATTACAGCAAAAGATAGTTACAGGGGGCTTGAAAAGATACTTGATGAAAAAATAGTAAATCCCCTCAACAGGATTGATGGAGTTGGATCAGTCAGCCTGGCAGGTGTCCCGGGCCGTAAGGTATACATCGATGTTGATCCCCGGAAGATGGAGGCATACAATCTTACAATAGAACAGATTGGCAGTATTTTACGGGCTGAAAACATGAATATGCCGGCCGGCTTCATAGAAATGGGGAAGACAGATTATCCGCTGAGAATACAGGGTGAATTCCCCGAGAGTGATATCATGAAGAACATAGTTGTAAGCAGTTATAACGGCAATAATGTTTACCTGAAGGATGTTGCAGAGGTACGTGATACCATACGTGAATCAAAACTTGACACCCGGATTGATGGTCTCCCCGGGATGACCATGTATGTTCAGAAACAATCGGGCGGCAATACCGTTAAAGTGACGAAAGAAATTGAGAAAACACTTGCATCTTTGACAAAAGATCTGCCGGAAGATGTAAAGATCCAGAAGCTCTTTGACAGTGCAACATTTATCAAAGATTCAGTAAGCAACCTGACAGAGACGCTCCTTTATGCGGCTATCTTTGTGATTCTCGTTGTACTCTTTTTCCTTGGGCGATGGAGGGCAACTATTATTATTATTGTAACGATCCCCATTTCCCTGGTGGTAGCATTTATCTACCTTTTTATAACAGGGGAATCAATAAATATTATTTCACTGACATCTCTTTCAATAGCGATCGGTATGGTGGTGGATGATGCCATTGTAGTACTGGAGAATATAACAAAACATGTTGAAAGAGGAAGCCGGCCCAGGGAAGCGGCCATTTATGCTACAAACGAGGTCTGGCTGGCAGTCATAGTTACAACATTAACAGTTGTTGCAGTATTCTTCCCTCTTACTTTCATTAAGGGATTTACAGGTATCCTCTTCAAACAATTAGGTATGCTGGTGTCAATTACAATAGTGACATCAGTTTTTGCAGCAATAACCCTTACACCAACCATGAGCGCCCTCCTGCTCAAATGGTATCCGATCAGAAAAAATGCTCCTTTATGGACTTACGACGGAAGCATCAGGAAAGGACTTGACTGGTTTGATAAGTTTTATGAGAAGACACTTCGCTGGACCCTTCATCATAAAAGAGTTGTAATATTAATGGCAATAGTGATTTTTGCCGGATCAATGGCCTTATTTACTGTCATTGATACTGAATTCTTTCCCCAGGCCGACGAGTCAAGAATTACAGCTACACTCGAACTCCAGACAGGAACGAGGGTGGATGAGACCCTGAAAACGACTGATAAAATCGACATACTGCTGAAAGAAAAATATCCGGAGATTAATCTTATTTCATCATCAACCGGTTCAGATGACCAGGCCGGATTTTCCTCATTGTTCGGTGCGGGAGGTACTCATGTGATAACCTATTCCATGAGACTTGTTCCGATTGAAGAACGTGAAAAAAGTGTGATGGAGCTGGCCGAGGAGATGAGAACTGAATTTACCAGAATTCCTGAGATTGTTGACTTTACAGTGAGCACCTCTGATAACATGCCCGGCATGGGCTCCAGTACTGTTGATGTGGAAATTTACGGCTATAATATTTCTGAAACCAATGTTGTTGCCCAGGAACTGGCAGCAAAAATAAAGAAGATCGTAGGAGCAAAAGACGTAACCATAAGCCGCGATAAATCAAAACCCGAGCTTCAGGTTATTCTTGATCAGAATAAAATGATGTCCAGCGGGCTGAATACAGCAATGGTATCATCTGCAATCAAGAACAGGGTCGAAGGAATGACCGCAACCCGTCTTCGTCAGTCGGGTGATGAGTACGATGTTGTCGTGAGGTTCAAAGAGAGCTCAAGAAGTACTCTTACAGATATCCAAAACATCGGTATAACAAATCCCATGGGTCAGATAATCAGGCTTGGCGAAATAGCAAATATTAAAGAATTCTGGTCACCGCCGAGTATCGCAAGAAAACGCCGGGAAAGAATTGTAAATGTATCTTTTACGCCTTATAAGAGATCTTTTACGGAACTGCAGACAGAAGTTCAGAAAGCAATCAGCGAGACGCCAGCCCCTTCAGGAGTTATGGTACAGATATCCGGGGCGATACAGGAGCAAATGGAAGCCTTTATGGATATTGCATTTCTTATTGTGGTAAGTCTTATACTTGTTTATCTTGTTATGGCTTCCCAGTTCGAATCCCTGAAAATGCCATTTATAATAATGTTCTCAATACCATTTGCCTTTTCCGGAGTGGCAGTAGCCCTGTTTATTACCAATACAACTCTAAGTGTCATTTCCGGCATCGGAGCGGTGATGCTTATAGGAATAGTTGTTAAGAATGCCATCGTTCTTGTTGACTTTATCAACCTTATGAGAGACAGGGGCAATGAGCTTTATGTAGCAATAACATTATCAGGAAGATCGCGGCTCAGACCAGTTATCATGACATCGGCAACAACTATTCTCGGAATGCTCCCTCTGGCTATGAGCACCGGCTCCGGATCCGAACTGTGGAGTCCGATGGGTGTCGCCGTTATCGGAGGACTTCTCTTTTCAACATTTGTGACTCTCGTACTTGTACCTGTGGTTTATGCAATCTTCGCAAAACATGGTGAGAGAAATAAAGCCCTGGCTGTATATTCCGATTTTGATTTTATGAATGGCAACGGTAACAGTAAATAATCATCCAAATCAGCAATTATGAAAGCAATAATGATCATATATAATCAGGCTCACACCGAAAGAGTGGAGTACCTTCTGGATAAGCTGGAAATAAAGGGTTATTCACTTTGGGAAAATGTCCAAGGAAGGGGCAGCAATAACGGCGTGCCTCACCTGGGCACACATGCCTGGCCTGAAATCAATAAAAGTTTGCTGACTATTGTCGATGACAATATTGTTGACGCCGTTCTCGACAAGGTAAAAAAGATAGATGCCATCAGTGAGGATGTAGGCATCAGGGTATTTGTGTGGGATGTGTTGAGGACGGTATAACCTCTATATAGCTGATATATAGAAATATAAACCCCCTTTTCTCCTGGGAGAAGAGGGCTGGGGGGATGAGGTGATTAGTATATTATTCCTCTACTTCTTCTTCAGTATAGGCTTTGATTACAGCTTCCTGTACATCACCCGGCACTTG
>CAYNGW010000051.1:0-11737 GCA_964396955.1 uncultured Rikenellaceae bacterium
CGCCCTGGATTATTAAATATTCATCAAAATAAACACCCAGATGTGCTTAAATGGATAATTATCAGATTATCTTAATAAAGTTAAAAGGTACATCTAAGTCCGAAGAAAAAAATCTTCCTTTTTCGAGCATATCTTCATCTTCATCTTTGTAGCACCAGTTAATTATGAACTTGTTGTTATTTTTCTGGAGATGAATATGTGTTATTCTATGAATTATATCAAGTAAGTACTTAGTGCCAGCACTGTTAATATATTCAAGACAAATTTCAACACATGTAATATCAGCAGGATTATTAAAATATTCATTTATCCATTCCTCAATCGGGTTAAAGAAGTCCTCGGCATTTTCAGGAATTAGCCGACCTGTTAATTTAATAGTCCCTTTCGGGTCAAGAATGACCTCCGGAGTGTTTTTTGAGGGTGATATTTTTTGATGATTTTTACTCAAAGTATTAACTTTTATAGAAAATTGTTGCTGATAAACTTATACCTAAACGATGGGTATATATCCAAAGTTACAATTTTTTTTTAAATATGAAGTTGTTTTTCAGCAGGACTATCATAAAAAATAGTTACTGGTTCAGGAAATGTTTCAGTATAGTTTCAGTAAAAACAAAACAAAAAAGCGCATTCAGCCTTGTATTGCCTGTTTGCGCTTATTTTCATGTAGTCCCACCAGGAATCGAACCTGGATTTAAGGTTTAGGAAACCTCCGTTCTATCCATTGAACTATAGGACCAATCAGGTGGCAAAAGTATATCAATTTTTTTCGGTTTGCAAACAACACGGAAGATAACAGTCATCTCAAGAATGAGTGCGGGAGGGGGAGAAAAGGAGAGGGGGAGAGAAAATAAGCACCTCGTTTCCATCTATCCGGAATTTTGAATAGTCCATGATCTTTCATAATTTAACAGCCTCAATATTACGGAATGAACTGGATTGACCTTATTATAATTATCATCCTGGGTGTTGCCCTTTTCAGGGGTTTTACTGAAGGATTTGTAAAAGAGGTAGCTTCACTGGCCGCATTGATAATCGGAATATGGGGTGCGATAAGATTCTCGGCATTCACTGCCGGGAAGCTCTATGAATGGTTCGATATGACCGGACAATATGTGGGTGTTATTGCATTCCTTGTGACATTCGGAGTGATAGTAGTTATAATTAATTTCGTCGGCATCCTTGTTGACAAAGTGGTTGATACTGTTTCCCTGGGCTTTCTTAACAGGCTCCTCGGGATTGTTTTCGGATTGTTCAAGTCAGTGCTTATTCTCAGCGTTTTTATGGTAATACTGAACGCCATTGATGTTCGCAGACCATTTCTACCGAAAGAGAAGATTGAAGAGTCAATGTTCTATAATCCGATTTCCGATATTGCCCCGGCACTGTTCCCGATAATTGGAGAGGGCGATTTCCTCAGAAGTTTTAACAGGTTCAAAAAAACACCGGAACCAGTACCGGAAGAGGAACTGAAACCGGAAAAGGTGGCTATTTAACCCTCTTTACTATATTTGCAATTCTGAAAAAAGGTATTTATGGATTTTATTGAAGAACTGAAATGGAGAGGCATGATACACGATATTATGCCCGGAACGGAAGAGTTGCTTAAGAAGGAAATCACCACAGGATACATAGGATTTGATCCGACTGCCGACTCGCTGCATATCGGCCATATGGTGCAGGTCATGCTTCTGGTCCACTTTCAGCGTGCCGGACATGTTCCCGTTGCGCTGGTCGGCGGAGCTACCGGAATGATTGGCGATCCTTCAGGCAGAGCTGAGGAAAGATGCCTTCTTGATGAAGCAGCACTTCTGAAAAACCAGGAGGGGATAAAGAAACAGCTTTCAAAATTTCTTGATTTTCAATCGGATAAAAAGAACAAAGCCATCATGGTCAATAATTACGACTGGATGAAGGAGTACTCTTTCCTGGGCTTTATCCGCGAAATAGGGAAGCATATTACCGTCAACTATATGATGGCAAAGGATTCAGTAAAGAAAAGATTGAAATCTGATGCAGGGGAGGGAATGTCGTTTACTGAATTTTCATATCAGCTTGTACAGGGGACCGATTTCCTTCATCTTTATAATAAATACGGATGCAGGCTGCAGATGGGCGGTTCCGATCAATGGGGAAATATTGTGACCGGCACCGAACTTATACGCCGGAAAACAGGCGGAGAGGCATTCGCACTGACATGCCCGCTTATTACAAAATCAGACGGTTCAAAATTCGGAAAAACTGAAGCAGGAAATGTCTGGCTCGATCCTGAAAAAACGACGCCATATCATTTCTATCAGTTCTGGCTTAACGTGTCAGATGAAGATGCCGCAAAATACATCAGGATATTTACCCTTCTCGAAAAAAATGAAATAGAGAATCTGATATCAGAGCACAAAAAATCTCCCCATGAACGCATATTGCAGAAACGTCTTGCAGAAGAAGTGACGTCCATGGTTCATTCACATGAAGAGCTGGAAGCAGCTATAGAAGCATCACAGGTACTGTTCGGGAAAGGGACCACGGATTCTCTCAGGCGAATGAATGAGAGCACATTTCTCTCTGTATTTGAAGGAGTTCCATCATTTGATATCAAAAAGGAGATTCTTGCAGAAGGGGTGACTTTTACCGAACTTTGTGCCGGTCATACGCAGGTATTTACCTCAAAAGGAGAGCTTAGACGGATGACAGAAGGAGGAGGAGTGAGCCTTAATAAGGTGAAAGTTGAAAATCCTGAAATGAAAATAGGGGAAGAACAGCTGCTGAACAAAAAATATCTCCTTGTGCAGAAGGGTAAGAAAAACTATTTCCTTATACGGGTAATCTGACCTCTACCTGAGATCGGCAGCAATTATTGAAACATCATCAAACAGATAAGGATTTGTATTATCCGGTATTCCCAGGAACTTGATCATTTCCTGTATATTCTCAATTACAGGCTTTTTGTTGGAAATGAACCGTATTATCTCCCTGGTGCCGATATCTTTCCCGTCGTCGCCCTTCAGTTCCGAAAGCCCGTCGGTATAGCAGACTATCTTGGAATAACCCTTAACAGGTATTTCAGTTTTCTTTACAACGGGGATCTCGTCAAGCATCCCGATGCCGACACAGCAGGCATCGAAGTAAGCCACCTCACCGGATGAGGTATTATAGAGAACGGGAGGATTATGTGCTGCATTTACATATTCAAGCACCTTGTTTTTATGATCATAGCGGGCAACAAAGAATGTGATGAATTTTTCCCCTGCGGCATTTGAGACAACAATCGAATTAAGCTTATTGATAAGCAGTTCGAGGTCAATATCAGCAGTAAACAGCGCACGAAGACTTGCCTGGAAATTCGACATCAGTATCGCGGCGGATATCCCCTTGCCAGAAACATCGGCTATGCAGAATCCGGTTTTTGTTTCTGAAAGTTTCAGGCAGTCATAATAATCTCCCCCGACTTCATAATGCGGATGATAAAAGCCGTTTACTATTATTTCAGGGTTCCGGGGCATCTGATTGTTATCGGGAATGAGCATCTTCTGCATCCTGGCGGCCAGTTCGAGCTCTTTTTTCAGGGCTTCCTGACGCAGGCTTTCCTTGTGGAGCCTGATGTTCTCTATTGCAACAATTATGATGCTGGAAATTGTCTGGATGAAATTCAGATGCTTCAGCACCGGGCTCATTCCTTCTCCTTCTTCCTCAATATCGCCGATAAAAAGGAATGCAAGATGGACATTGTTATTGAAGACAGGTACAATGATATCGACTGCCTCAAAATCCATGTCGGATGATACATAGGTAATATCATCAAAACCAAGAAGGCGTTCTTCCACATTAATTTTCTCGTAGCTTTTCGGAAAGCCTCCATTGAGGAGGCACTCCCATGTCTCAGAATGCTTAAAGATGAGTATCTTGCCTATCCCGAGTTTCTCACGGAGAATTGATTCATATTTGGAAAGCAGGACCTCGGTCGGCAGGTTTGCATTGATCGATAATGTAATATCAAGCAATGAATCCAGCTTGAATTTTAATATCTTAAGCCTGTCGTTAGGGATCTTTCCGCTTTCCATTTCAGAATCTAACTCTTTACCCGTTCCATGTATGTCCGGTTGTGGGTATCTATTTTTATTTTATCGCCTATATTAATGAACAGTGGTACCATGATTGTACTTCCGTTTTGCAGTTTTGCCTGCTTATAGGCATTTGTTGCAGTGTCTCCTTTTAAGCCGTGTTCTGAATAAACAACCTCCATTACAACAAATTGCGGAAGTTCAACTGACAGAACAGTTTCTGTATCGGCATGCACAACAACTTCAACATTTTGTGCTTCAAGCAGAAATTCAGGATAATCAATCACTGCTTCTTCAACATGTATCTGTTCAAAGGTTTCAAGGTGCATGAAGTAATAACCGATGTCATCTTTATAAAGATACTGGCAGGGGCGTCTTTCTACTCTTGCCACGTTTACTTTTGTCCCTGATGAAAAGGTGTTGTCAATTACTCTTCCTGTCCTGAGGTTCCTTAGTTTAGTCCTGACAAATGCCGGTCCTTTTCCGGGCTTAACATGTTGAAACTGCACAATGGAATAGAGGTCATTATTGAATTCGATAACCATCCCATTCCTGAAATCTGCCGTACTTGCCATAAATTTAATAATTAATACTGAATTCAGCTATTTCTTTTTAATATCCAGCGGATATACAAGACCTTCATAGTCCAGCATATCTACCATAAATGATCCCACAAATATATCAAAACGTATTTTAACAGGTAAAAAATTTTTATCGTCTGAAAACCAGAAAGAAACATCTTCTTCAGTTTTAAAAAGTCTTCCCGTTTCGGTTACGGGATTGAACTTATGGCATCTGATCTTCCCGGCTTTGGTTTTAATCTCCTCGGTTCCTATATATCTCATCCTGATGGGGTACAATTCATCAGTGAACCATGTAATAACAGTGATCATATCTCCCTTTTTTATTGTATCAATACCGGGGAAGATCCGGTTTCTGTACCAGTAAAAGCATGAAACAATATCATGGATACCCCGGGGTGCGATATGAACACCTGTAAGATCGCTGACGAGTATTGCGGAATCCTTTCTTGTCTTATGGTCGAAAAGAACCTCATTGTATCTCCTGTATCTGCCCTCGCTGATATTTCTGACTGATAAAACAGGCAATTCGGTCGTGGGATCAACATAACTTTCATAAATATCCAGCACCCTGAAAATAGCATCGGCAAGGCCTGTTGTTCTTCCGACCATCACCGAATGCCATACTTCTTTCCCGTTTAACATTTCTTTTTTCAGCTCAAGAGTTGCAATCCCACCGGAAACTACTCCATAATGAACAATGTATGTGATCCTTTCCCCCGGTTGATATGATATTATCTGTCCTTTGCCCTGGATAAGGAACAGGAAAAAAATCCCGGAGATCAAAAACAGCTTCTTCATGGTATTAAATCACAGGCAATTTACGGGCCAATTATTTTCCAAGGATATTTCGGACAGGCTTGGTTGTTAAAAAATCTTTAAGGTAAAACGGTTCAAAATATGCTACATTTTCATAACGGTGTTCTTTAAGCGATTCGTATGCAGGTTTTTGCATAAAAGAAGCGGATATTCTGAAATTTTCGTCGAAAAGAATATTCTTACGTTTTATTACATCCCTGCATTTTGAGCTTCCGTCGCCAAAAAAAAAGATCCTGGAGGATACCGGGATATCAGTGAAAGAATCTGTATCCATTATCTCTGCCCTGATGCCTTTCACAGTATTTCCCGCGAGGTCAAAAACAGAATAATAAACCTCCATCCTGCGTGCGTCAAGCAGGGGACAGAAAAGATCAGTTCCTGTTGTACTCTTCATGGAAGAAATGAAACCATGGAACATGGAAAAGGTGGTATCCACACCTATCAGGGGTATTGAAGCTGCATAGGCAATCCCTTTTGCAACTGAAACTCCGATTCTGAGTCCTGTATATGATCCCGGCCCTTTGCTTACGGCAACGGCTTCAAGATCTGCAACCCTGGTTCCTGACTCTTTCAGCAGTTCATCAATAAACACTGTCAGTACTGAGGCGTGGGATCTGCCTGTATCACTTTCTTTCAATGAGACCACCCCGTTGGTGTCGCATAATGCAACAGAGCAAAGAGATGTTGCGGTTTCAAGGCAAATTATCATTTTGCTTTAACGGAATACCTTCTGCCTACTTCTCTTTATACAGATCTTCTTTTTCGACAATTTCGATCAGAGTGCTGTCGGATAATTTCTTGCTGATAGCGCTGAAGGGTGCCGAGATGACACGTGCACTGTCCTCAACGCCTGAAATTATTTCGATATAATTGTTATCCTGGATCCCGGTTCTGACATCCTTCGCAAGTGCATATTCTCCATCAGTGATGAAGACAAGAGTGCGGATCTCCTCGTCAGCTGCCGTGGCGGCAACCTTTGTCGTATCAGTTCGGGTTGTTACTGACTGGATTGGCACAGTTATTATTCCGGTTTTTGATTCGGTTTGAATATCAACGGTTGCCGACATGCCCGGCCTGAAAGGATTAGACCCGTTTGTTGCCAGCTTTTCGTATGACTTGGGAAGAACAAGGATCTTGACATCAAAATTGGTAACCTGATCGGCCGATACTCCCGTTGTTTTGGCCGAGTTGGCGATTTCAGTAACAATCCCCTCGAATTTCTCATCAAGAAAAGCATCAACTTCGATAACAGCTGTGTCTCCAAGGCTCACTCTGACAATATCGTTCTCGTTCACCTCTACCTGGGCCTCCATGCGTGAAAGATCAGCGATACGCAATATTTCTGTACCGGCCATCAGGTTGGTTCCGGCCACTCTTTCTCCCAGTTCCACAAGCAGCATTGAAACCGTACCAGGCATGGGAGCATATATTGATGTTTTGACAAGCATCTCATTGGCTTCCTTGAGAGATGCTTCTGTACTTATGATAGAAAATTTTGCAGCATCCACCTCTGCTTTTGCAACATTGTATGAGGCTTCAGCCTGTTCATATTCCGATTTGGAAATTGTTTGCTCCTCAAATAGCTGTTTTGTACGGTTATATGATAATTCTGTCTGTTTAAACTGTGCTTCAACCTGGGCAAGACGGGCACGTGCCGAACTGATTGCCGCAACAGAACGATCCCGCTGTGAAATATAAACATCGGGTTTGATTCTCAGTAAAAGCTCTCCTTTATCGACCTGGTCTCCTTCCTTAACGTTGAGTTCGACAATTTCACCAGAAACATCGGGAGTGATCTTTACTTCCTTTTCGGGCTGGATCTTGCCGTTAGCCGTTATTGTTTCAGTGATCAAGCGTTTCTCAGCATATTCAACTGCAACCTTAACCGTTACGGCCTTTCCGAACCACCCGGCTTTCTTTCCAATGATTGCAAAGACTAAAAGTACTACGACGACAATGATCAGGATCTTTAATATCTTATTGTTTTTCATGATATTATACCTTATAATTGGATTTACTGGTTTAAATTAAGCGGTAAGCCTTTATAGAAATCAAGAACTTTGGTTTTGAAGATATATTCATATTTTGCCTGCGCCATGTCAGACTGGGCATTTAATAATTGTGTCTTTGCCACATTATAATCAACAGGTGTGACCATTCCGATATTAAATTTCTGCTCAGTATACCTGAATGATTCCTCCATTGAAACAACGGCTTTCATGCTGGCGCTATATTTTTTCAAAGCAGCAGCTGCATCGGCATACGCCTGCTGGATAGTTTTATACAATCCTTTTTTTGCAGCCTCAAGGGCATATTCCGAATTGGTTATTGCCAGGCGGGAATTGCTTATGTTCTTGTTGACCTGCCAGCCGTTGAGAATAGGTATTGCAAGGGAAAAACCCAACCCAAAGTTCTTGTAGTTTTTAAACTGTTCTTCAAATGAAATATTCGAAGTATCATTAAAGACATAACTATACCTGGTACCTATGGAGTGACTTGAAGTGAGCCGGAAAGATCTTCCTCCCCTGGCTATTTTTAAATCATATTTTGATGCAGTGAGATTTAATTCGGCGCTTTTGATCTCGGGTCTGTTTTTTGATGCGACTGAATAGATATCTTCAATATTACCAGTTATAACGGTGTTTGTATCAACACTTATCTGAGGCATAATGATTTCAAATCCTTCAGGGGTTTTCAGCTCAAGCATCTGGGTGAGAGTCAGATAAGAAATATCAAGCTGGTTTTCTATATTTATCAGCTGAACCTCTTCCTGGGCAGCCTGTGCTTCAATCTGCAGAAGATTTCCGCGGGCCGAACTTCCTGCATCAACCAGCTTCCTGATCTTTTCAATCTGCTGTTTTGTGGTCTGAAGCTGATTAAAGTTTGCATTTACCAGTTCCTTGTTCAGCAGGATCTGCAGGTATGCAAGAGCAATATTCAGCGAGATGTTATCCTTTATATTCTGGAGATCCTGTTCTCCGGCAAGGAGCTGGTATTTATTCTTCCGGATGGTGTTATAATTAATCAGTCCGTTGAAAAGGATTATATTGCCTCCGACATTAAAATAATCGTACAGGGTATTATGGTCCACATATTTATATTGAAGGAAATCGAGTGCACGGCCAAAAGTATAATCGTGGCTCACAGAAGCATTCAGTGTAGGTAATAATTTGAGCTTTGAAAGGGCCAGCGTGTTTTTCTGGATCTCAGTTTGCAGAGCTTGTTGCTTTATCCGGATATTATTGTCAATAGCATACTTTATACACTCCTCAAGGCTCCATAATTTTTCCTGCGCCCTTACAAGACCGGGAGAAACTGAAAGAAAGACAAATATGAAAAACAGAATCTTTTTCATTTTTATTTTATATGATTAAAGAGAATAACACAGGTCATATATAAACAAATACGGGAACAAATAGATTATGTTGCATTTATAACTTATTATCAGTACAGTTTTTATTTTTAAATTTAGCTTACGAAGATAGTTATTATCTTAATTTGACAGACTTATTTCTCTGAAAAATAACTATCTTGTTCGGTTATTTAAAAACAATAAACCATGTTGCATTATAAAGAATTAGGATTAGTGAATTCGAGGGAATTGTTCAAAAATGCCGTGAAAGGCGGATATGCTATTCCTGCATTCAATTTCAATAATCTCGAACAAATGCAGGCAATTATCAGTGCCTGTGTTGAGACAAAATCTCCGGTAATCCTGCAGGTTTCAAAAGGCGCGCGTAAATATGCCAACCAGACTTTGCTGCAGTATCTTGCCAAGGGAGCAGTGGAATATGCAAAAGAGCTTGGATATCCGATTCCCATCGTGTTGCATCTCGATCATGGCGATTCATTTGAAACATGCAAGTCGTGCGTTGAAACAGGGTTTTCTTCAGTAATGATCGACGGATCCCATTTCCCCTATGAGGAAAATGTAAGACAGACAAAGCAGGTTGTTGAGTATGCCCATCAGTTTGATGTGACCGTAGAAGGTGAACTGGGTGTTTTAGCCGGAATTGAGGATGAAGTATCATCAGAACATACAAATTATACAAGGCCCGAAGAAGTAGAAGACTTTGTGAAAAAAACAGGAGTTGACTCTCTGGCCATCTCAATCGGAACATCGCATGGTGCTTTCAAGTTCAAGGTAAAGCCGGGAGAGCTTCCTCCACCTCTCCGCTTTGACATCCTTGAGGAGTGTGAAAAACGTATTCCTGGTTTCCCGATCGTCCTTCATGGTGCTTCTTCGGTACCGCAGGATATTGTAGCCGAGATCAATAAGTATGGCGGGAAGATGGAAAACACCGCAGGCGTATCTGAAGATCAGCTGCGCAGGGCAGCAAAATCAGCAGTCTGCAAAATAAACATCGACAGCGATGGGCGCCTTGCAATGACTGCAGCCATACGCAGGGTATTTGTTGAGAAGCCAGGTGAGTTTGATCCGCGTAATTACCTTGGCCCGGCACGTGACAAACTCAGGGAACTTTACAAGCATAAGATCGTAAATGTGCTTGGGAGTGCAAACAAAGCATAAAGTTGTTAATATAATAAAGACAACAATATCAGCCAGTTACGGATTGACTGATTTTTTCTGTTAAAAACTGTCCTTTTTAATGTCCAGACAAGATTCAATGATTTAGTATTTTAGCCGGACAATAACGAAACCATTACCGGTGAGGCATCTGGTATATAAAGAGGATCAGTTAAAGAGGACCAACAGGTTCACAGTGATGCTGAACGACAGGGAGATGAGGGCTCTGGACATTTTCTGCAGCCGATACCGGATTAGGAACAAGTCGGAATTTTTCAGGGAGACAATAATGAAAGCCATCCTGAAGAGGTTTGACGATGAACATCCTACATTATGGGAAGAGCCGGAACAAACTCTTTTTAACCAGAGTGGATCCAGATAAAGCGATAAATCCGAGATTTAAGGTTGAAGACACTTCTCTGACTCTTATTCAGTTAAGGAAATTTTTATATTTTTGCATCGGCAGAAATTGATTTACTGACCCATGGTGTAATTGGCAACACGTCGGATTTTGGTTCCGCAGAGTCCTGGTTCGAGCCCAGGTGGGTCAGCAAAGAAGCCGCAAAATGCGGCTTCTTTGCTATGTTAGAGTGAGTGTGAGAGCGAAGGAAGCGATTATATCCCTGCCACAACAACATCTTCGAAAACAAGACTAGGCAACATTGCCTGGCTGTATTTCCATGGATCATTGGCAACCTCAACAAGCTTTTTCCAGAAATTCAGATGGTTATCAGCAATGTTCATTTCAGCAACATTCTGAACAAACTGGCCTTTTTCATACAGCTTGCCGATAATACCTACTGAAAAGTCACCAGTTGTGGAATTGGAATTCCCTCCAATATATCCGGTGATCAGTATACACCTGCTGAGGTCCTTGATAATATCCTCAACACTCCTTGTTCCGGGCGGGATGATAAGATTGGAAATTGATCCCGAAGTGGGCTCCCAGCCTAATTTACGGCTGTAATACCAGTCGACAAGGAACTCATTTACAACACCTTCTTTAAAGATATCGCGTTTTCTGGCAGGGAAACCATCACCGTCGTAATACTTTGAACCAAGACCCCTGGGAAGAAACGGATCATCCGTAAGGGTTAATAATTTGCTTCCAATGGTCTGATCCTTCTTGTCAGACAGAAATGATCTTTTTTGCTGAATGCTGCCGGCCGACATTGGGTCCAGGAGACCGCCAAGCACCCTTGCAGCACCGCGATTCTCCAGAATAACCGGAATCTTTGATGTTGCTATTTTTTTCCCGCCCATAAGATCAAGAGTCCTGACAGCTGCCAGTGTGCCGACTTCTTTCAGTGCCGGAAGATCGCTCCTGTACCTGCAGCCTATATAGTTATATCCCTGTGGATGACGGTCTCCCTCATCCTGTGCAGTCATTGAAGCTCCCACTTCGCAGTATGTATTCTTAGCCGAACCTTCAAATCCGTTGCTGGTCTTTATAAATTCTTCATAGTTTTCATCATATTCTGATGCTTCAACAGATATGACTTTATCTCCTCCCTTCTGAAGGCATGATTCTTCAACTGTTTTAACCATCAAATGCCTGCCTTCAGGAGTAAGCTGGCCATATTCCGGATCATTCAGCTGAAGATCAGCCGTTGATCTTCCTTCATAATATTTCGGATCCGGCAGGGTGCGGAAAGGATCCTCCTCCATGATTCTGGCGCTTTCAACTACATCAGTGATAAATCCTGCCAGGGTTGACTGCCGGTAATCAGGTGTTGACTGGCCTGCAAACC
>CAYNGW010000052.1:0-11481 GCA_964396955.1 uncultured Rikenellaceae bacterium
AATACAGAAGATCCGTCGGGCCTTTTTTTTTACTGGCATTTCTGTGTTTTAACAGCCATCTGTATTCGCAAATCCCAACAGGTTACGATACACTCCTTCCGACAAATCCCGATGAATTAATATATCTCCGGGATTTCAGGCAATTCTTCATTTCTGACACTCTTCTCAACATCCCTGATACCCCATTGTCTTCAGGTATATCTGAAAATGACAGAATGCCCCTGTTTTATGATTCACTAAAAAATAAGGCTTCCAGGAAGCTGATAACCAAAAAATTATACGATTTTCTCATAGTCTCACGCGAGCCATCTTCCAAAAAGGAGATATCGGGATCGAGCGAAGCCAGCTATGTAATGTTTAACGGTAAGAAAATCCGGAAAATTGAAATCCGCAGACTCAGCGTTTTCGGATCCAATATAAACATTCCTCTCTCTTCCAACCCTAATAAGATCGAGAAGCTTTTAAACACGACTCATATCAATACGAATGAACATATAATCCGCAAAAACCTCCTGTTCTCTGAAGGCGATACTATTTCTCCGCTGATTCTCAGCGACAACGAAAGAATCCTGAGACAATTGCCTTATATTGATGATTCAAGAATTGTCGTGGTTCCCATATCTGACGAGGAAGTTGACATAGTGGTAGTTACAAAAGATGTTTACTCTCTCGGCGCCTCTTTCAAATACAGCAGTATTACAAAAGGATCTGCATCTGTATTCGAAAAAAACATTTTCGGCATGGGTCATGAATTCAGGCTCAATGTGCCTTATGATGCTGACCTGCCTGACTCTCCGGGCTTTGGCGTGGAATACCACATTGATAACATTGCCAGATCATTTACAAACCTTGGCGTCTTTTATTTCGATGGCCTCGGGGAGAAGACTTATGGTTTTAGCCTTGAACGCAAACTTGTAAGCTCAACGACAAAGTATGCCTTTGGTATTTCGGTAAGGAAGATGTACACGACCGAGGATCTTGATACACTCCTTATAGCTGCCCCTTTGAAATATAATCTCCAGGATTACTGGTTTTCGCGTTCCTTCCTGTTAAATAAAGAATCCGTTTCGAGATTGATCTTCGGAGCCCGTTTTACGAATAATGATGTATTCAACCACCCCTACATACTTCCTGAATCATACCATCATCTCCAGAAATACAGGATGCTCCTGGGTTCGGCAGCTTTTACCTTTCAGAAATATTATAAAACCAATCTCATCTATGGATACGGAAGGACAGAGGATATCCCTTACGGCGGATTGATAAACCTGACTGTCGGGAAAGAGTTTAATGAATATAAGGAAAGGATCTATACAGGAGCGGAATTTTCTTTTGGACAGTCTGTTAAGAACGTCGGATATTTTTATACCTCGGCGGGTATAGCAACTTTTTTTAATAACAAACAGACTGAACAGGGTCTCTTGTTATTGAGAACAAGTTTCATTTCTAATCTTTTTTACCTCGGGAGATACAGGATCAGAAACTTTGTCAAAGCTGATTACACCAGGGGATTTGACAGATATTATGATGAATACCTTGTATTTAACCGTGAAGATGGTTTCACCGGATTCAGTAATGACTCGGTCGGGGGAAGACAAAGGCTGGCGGTGAATCTGGAATCAGTACTCTTCAGTCCGGTCAATTTTTATGGTCTCAGATTTGCATTCTTCGGATTTGCAGACCTCGGTTTCTTATTCGGGACCAATGAATTCGTTCAGCAAGGCAAAGTATTATCCAGCATCGGGGTGGGTGTCAGGATAAGGAATGATAATCTTGTTTTCAATACGTTACAGATCAGGTTGGGATATTTCCCGAACCTGCCCGATTATTCCAGGGTCAATTATATCCTTGTTTCCGGGGAGCAACTTCTCAGTCCGGAAAACTTCGATCCCGGTCCTCCCGTATTGTTACCATACGAATAAACATCCCGGTGAACCATTATGCTGAATGATTTCCTGAAATATATTGAAGAAAACCATCTGGTCAAAAAAGGTGACAGAGTGCTGATGGCTGTCAGCGGCGGCATTGACTCCATGGTGATGGCAGACCTGTTCATCAGGGCAGGCATTGATACGGGCATTGCTCACTGTAATTTTTGCCTGCGCGGGAAGGAGGCTGACAAGGATGAAGAGATGGTCAGAAAATTTGCAGCATTTCATAATATTGCTTTTTTCTCAAAAAGGTTTGACACAAAAGGATATGCGGCCAGGAACGGGATCTCAATCCAGATGGCTGCCAGGGAATTGAGATACAAATGGTTCTATGAGACAATGAAGAAGAAGGGATATAACACAACAGCCCTTGCCCATAACCTGAATGATAATATTGAGACGCTACTAATAAACCTGACCAGGGGAACAGGGATTACAGGTCTTACCGGTATGAAACCCTCTTCTGACAGGCTGATCAGGCCTTTACTTTTTGTTACAAGAGATACTATTGAAGCTTACTGCGGAAAATACAGGATCAAATACCGTGAAGACAAATCGAATGCAGAAACGAAATACACCCGTAACAGGATAAGACACATGGTAATACCTGTGCTTAAGGAAATCAATCCTTCCATTGAGGTCACCCTGAATGAAACTGCCGAAAGACTCAGCGGCATTAATGAAATTGTTGCCGGTTTTATTGACAAGCTGAAACAAAAAGTCCTTACTGAAAGAGATGAAGATATTATTCTTAATATCAACCTGTTAAGACCGTACATAGATAACAGGAGTATCCTTTATGAGCTTACAAAATCTTACGGAATAACAAATACACTGTTAAAGGATCTGAGAAACATAATTGACGGGAAAACCGGAGGCCGGATATTCACGGATACACACAGGTTCATAAAGAACAGGAAAGAGTTGATCATTTCCTGCCGTTCAGGCCGGGAAAATGAATTTCATGAACTAAATGCGCTGGCTGAGCTAAGGAAGTTATCATATATTGATTCAGCGCGTATTGCCAGAATTTCAGGCAGTTACACAATTCCTGCCGATCCGGGCACAGCGTGTCTGGATGCAGCAAAAGTTGCATTTCCTCTCATCATAAGGAGATGGCAGCCAGGTGATTATTTTTATCCCCTTGGCATGAAACAGAAAAAAAAGATCAGTGACTATTTTACAGACCGCAGGTATTCAATACCTGAAAAGGAAAAAGCCTGTATCCTTGAATCAGACGGAAAGATTGTCTGGATCATCGGTGAAAGAATTGATGACAGATTCAGGATCACAGAGGCTACAAAGAAGGTCCTGGTGATAAAAGCTTCAAAGCCCTGTCAATCAATAAAAGGTCGGCTATAGCAATTGCAGTGACTGCTTCAACGATCACGGGCATGCGCAAGGCAATGCATGTATCATGCCGTCCCTCAATTTTAAGAATCTGCATCTCCTTCTTTTTGAAATTGAATGTTTTCTGTTCAGCTCCGGTTGAAGAGGTTGGTTTAACAACAATCCTGAAAACGATATCGTTGCCATTTGTAATACCGCCGTTTATACCGCCGGCATTATTTGTTGCCGTCTTTCCGTTTTCATTTATGAACGGATCATTATGTTCAGATCCTTTCATCGCTGCTGATGCGAATCCTGATCCAAATTCAATGCCCTTTATGGCCGGTATTGAAAATACGAGATGGCTGAGAGCTGATTCGAAGGAGTAAAAAAATGGTTCCCCTATTGCCAGGGGAGGATTCTTTACTGTACATTCAATTATTCCTCCTATTGTGTCATTTTCAGCAATTGCCTTATTTACAGCGCTTTCAATATCACCTGAACCTCCTGCCGAAATAAGTTTTGCCGTTATCTCCGAAGAGCTGCATAATTTCCTGGCAATGACTCCGGCAATTACCAGGCCCCAGGTAATCCTGCCAGAAAAATGTCCGCTGCCGCGATGATCAGCAAATCCCGAGTATTTCATTTTTGCCGTGAAATCAGCATGCCCGGGACGGGGAACATCAATGAAATCATTGTAAGCGGCTGTATCGGCATTTTTGTTCCTTGTGATAATGGTAACAGGTGCTCCGGTAGAGAATCCGTTGAAAACTCCGCTGAGAATCTCCGGCAGATCAGGTTCCAGGCGTCTGGTGGTTCCCTTACTTCCGCCTTGTCTTCTGCCCAGATCCCGAATGAAATCTTCAGGTTTGACAGTCATTCCTGGAGGACAACCGTCTATTACCACTCCTATTGCAGGACCATGTGATTCTCCAAAAACCGATACTCTGAAAACAATTCCAAAAGAATTCATAATTGCTTTATTTGTCTGTTATATTGTTCCTGTAAAAATCAATCAGCTCTCCTATTGGAATTTTTTGCACAATCCCCTTTCCTATACTTTCAAGGAAGACAAAATGTATATCCGTGCCTGATCTCTTCTTGTCGTGAATAATGAGGTCCTGCATTTTATTAGCCGGAAGCTGATACTTTTCCAGGAGATTATATTTTTTCAGGAGGCTTATAATTCTGATACTATCTTCTTTGCTGATGTATCCTTTTTCCTGTGAGAAAAGAGTTGCCAGTTTCATGCCTGATGCAACCGCAAATCCGTGTTTTACTGATTCATAAAGCTCTAAGGCATGCCCGTATGTATGACCGAAATTCAATATCCTTCTTAAACTGCTTTCCCTTTCGTCCTGTGATACTATTGATGCTTTGAACCTGACTGCCCTCGCAACAAGGTCCGAAAGGATTTTATTATTCCTTGAGATGACTTCCTGATATTTATTTTCAAGCAAATCAATAATCGATGAATCCCCGATCAAACCGGTTTTAATCAGTTCTCCAAGTCCTGACAAATATTCCTTGTCAGGAAGTGTCTGCAGCATTGAAGTGTCGCATATCACAAATTCAGGCTGCCTGAAATTCCCGATCACATTTTTTATCTTACCCAGATTAACCCCGTTTTTCCCTCCGGTGCTCGCATCTACCTGTGACAACAGACTTGTGGAAACATAACCGCAACGTATTCCCCTCATAAAAACAGAAGCAAGAAATCCTGCCAAATCACAAACCACTCCCCCTCCGACAGCCATGATGAATCCTGTCCTGCCAATACCGTTTCTCAGAAGTTCGTCTGACAGTTTTTCAATTACCTTCAGGCTTTTGCTCTCCTCCCCGGGCTTTATTTTCAGCACCGGGAATCCGGGAAAATGTCTTCCGTACAGGTCATAAACATTATTATCGGTAATTATTACGACTCCTTCTCCGGGAAGGTACTCCACGGCACTTTTCCAGTCTGCACCGACAAATATTTCTGATACGGTGCCTGAAGCATTTATAACTATTTTTTCCAAATCGTAAAGTTTAAAACCGGGTAAAGCTATAAAATCCTTGGCAAATTCAGGGATGCATGACCGGATTCGGGATAATATTTCTTCCCGGATTGATCCGATCATTATACAAAGATAAAAATCCTTAACTTTCATGCCCTATAATTAGCCTGTTACCGTGACTTTAAAGGAGAGATACAGAAAAACCATTGATTATTTCACAGTCAGCATGCCTCTGGCTGAAACGGAACTTGAGTACCAGGATCCCTTTGAACTAATTGTTGCTGTCATTCTTTCGGCTCAATGCACCGATAAGAGAGTCAATATTATAACCCCTGCCCTGATGAAAAGGTTCCCTGATGCAAAATCCATGGCAAAGGCAGAACAGTCAGAGATTTTTTCATATATCAGATCATGTTCCTATCCCAACAGCAAGGCCAGGTATCTTTCAGGAATGTCGAGAATGCTTGTTGAGGAATTTGAAGGCAGGATTCCTTCCGATCCGGTTATGCTTCAGAAGCTCCCTGGAGTCGGAAGAAAAACTGCCAATGTTGTTGCCTCGGTAGTATATAAAAAGCCTGTACTGGCAGTAGATACTCATGTTTTCAGGGTTTCCGGAAGAATAGGTCTTACCAGGAATGCTAAAACGCCGGGAAATGCAGAGGATCAGCTGACAAAGAACATACCGGCAGAACTTATACATAAGGCTCATCACTGGCTTTTACTGCATGGAAGGTATGTTTGCAAAGCCAGGAATCCTTTATGCAGCCAGTGCGGAATTACTGGTTTTTGTAAATATTACATCAATAAGAATAAAAAGAAATAAAATATGTAGAGAAATAGCAGATTTGATTTAAAGAATAACCTGAACGGGCTTTTTTTGTTATTTTTAAACCGGATTAATTTACCTGGGTCAGATGGATTATAAAGAGAAATATAAGGAACTGGAGAAGGCAAACAAGAAGCTTGAAAAGGAGCTTGACAAGCTTCGTTTAAAAATCAAAACACAAAAGGCTTCTCCTGACGATATGATTTTCAAGGCTTTTCATTATGCTCCAAATCCAATGGCTCTGACTATCCTGGAAACCGGAAAATTCCTTGATGTAAATTCCAGTTTCCTGAAGATCCTTGGCTATAAAAAAGAGGAAGTCATCGGGCATACATCTGATGATATCGGACTTTTTGTTGATATTGAAGAAAGCAACAAATACATCAGGATCTTATCAAGGCTCAAAAAAATAAAGGATTTTGTCATCACTTTAAGAACAAAAAACGGGGAGGAAAAGCTATTTTTATTTTCAGCAAATACAATTCAGCTTGAGAATGAAGTGTTTCTCATGACAGTATATTCCCCGATCAGTACCAAAAAGAATATCATGATCAGGGAGAGCCAGGGACATGTTCTGGAGGAGATCTTCAATACTGTAAGCCATTATCTCGCTCTTTTCAGCGTTGGTGAGGATAACAGATTCTACATAATCGATATTAACAGCAAAGTTGAGGAGGTTGAATTTATCGACAGGAACGAGGTCATTGGAAAATGCGTTAATGATACATCCCTGGCAGGCAATGAAAAACTTGTTGAATTGCTGCATTATCTCCATGTAACAGGAGAATCTTATAAACTGGCTGCCTCAACGGAAGGGGATGACTCGGAAGGATATTATATGGGTTTTATTCTTACCTCGGGAAACATAGTGATCACATGGGAGCCAGGCCATCAGCAGAAGAAAAGGTATGATATAGATAAGCAGACAGCCCTGTTCCAGACTTTCGCAGAAATGCTTCCCATGATAATTTACGAGGTTGATCTGAACGGCAGAGTGCTCTATGGAAATCAACTGGGACTGAATCTGTTCGGATTGACCAGGGAGGATCTTAAAAAGAAGATGTTCATTTCAGAGATCTTCCCTGAAGACTACCAGAAAATGGTTGCAAATCTGGAATCAATAACCTCACCGGGTCAGGTTTCCAGTAATGAATATAATGTTATAAGAAAAGACGGCACCACCATCCCTTTTATGACCCATTCATTCGGGATTTTTCATGAAGGCAGGAAAATAGGCTACAGGGGTACAATTATAGATCTCAGAAAACACAAATTGTACGAGGAGCAGATCATGAGGGAAAAAGCATTTCTTGAGCGCCTTATAGATTCGACTCCGGAAGCGATAGCGATTACTGACATTAACAACATAGTTTCAATAATCAATAAGGAGTTCACAAACCTTTTCGGCTACACACCGGAAGAAGCTATAAGCCGGCATATTGATGAACTGGTAGTCCCGGATGACCTTAAACAGGAAGCTTTGGGAATAGAGGTCCTGACTGGTCAGCAAAACAAGGTGATCAGGCAGACTGTCAGAAAAGACAAATTCGGGAACAGAATAAATGTTTCTCTGATAGGGACCCCTGTCATTGTCAATAATGAACCGGTTGCCATAATCGGTATCTACAGGGATATCACCACCGAAAGGAAAAACATGCTTCTCCAGGAGATATTGTACAATATCTCATCAGCAGCCCTGAAACAAATGGATATCAAGGAAATTTACCCGACGATTGTAAATGAGCTGAGCAAAATATGGGATACCAATAATTTCTTTATTGCACTTTATGACAAGACATCTGAGACTCTCTCTCTGCCGTTTTTTGCTGATGAGAAAGACAGTTTCCAGGAGATACCCGTCAAGAAAACCATAACAGGCTGGGTTATAAAAAATGATAAATCGGTTCTTCTTAAGGAAAACGACCTCAAATTGCTTGAAGAATCAGGTGACATTGAACTGGTCGGAACAGAGTGCAAGGTTTGGATGGGTGTCCCTCTTAAAGTTGAAAACAATATCATTGGTGTGATGTGCCTGCAGGATTACAACAATGAGAACAAGTTCTCACAGGATGACCTGTACGTTCTTGATTTCATTGCCAATCAGATCGCATTAGCCATCCAGCGCAGAATAATGCTTGACAACCTTATTACTGCCAGGCAAAAAGCTGAAGAAGCCGCGCAATCCAAGCAGATCTTCATGTCAACCATGAGCCACGAGATAAGAACACCCCTGAATGAAGTAATCGGAATAACCAACCTTCTGCTTCAGGGCCAGCCACGCGAGGATCAAATGGATTATATCAAAACATTGCGTTTTTCAGGCAACCATCTTCTTTCTCTTGTTAATGATGTACTCGATTATAACAAGATGGAATCCGGTAAAATAGTCTTTGAACAAATTTTGTTCAACCTGAACAACTTTCTTGAAGAGATAATGAGATCCTATTCATTCAGGTCGAAGGCTAAACACATTGATTTCGCGATAAAAAGGGAAGGTTCGCTTCCGGATGAAGTAATCGGCGATCAGATCAGGCTTAACCAGATACTTTCAAACCTCCTTTCTAATGCTCTGAAATTCACGAACCAGGGCGGCATAACAATCACCATCAGGGAGCTGGAAAAAAATGCCAGCCTGGCTAAACTGGAGTTTTCTGTAGAGGATACAGGCATAGGCATACCCAAGGAAAAGCATGACTCGATATTTGAGGACTTCTCCCAGGCTTCACCGGATACTACACGGAATTATGGCGGAACGGGACTTGGCCTGTCTATATGCAAAAAACTCATAGAGCTTCAGGGTGGTACGATCAGGGTGGAAAGTGATCCTGGCCACGGATCAACTTTTACATTTACTCTTGCCTTTGGAATTTCCGGGAAAGGTGGAGCTGCAAAAGACAGGGAGGTAAAAGAGTTATTTGTCGGTCTGGAAGGCAAACGTATACTTGTTGCGGAGGATAACAAGATCAACTTCTTTGTGGTCAATAAGTTCCTCACAGGATGGGGAGTGATAACCACACATGCCGAAAACGGGCAACTGGCACTCGATGTACTGGCTAAAGAAGATTTTGACCTCATACTGATGGATCTGCATATGCCGGTAATGGACGGAATTGAAGCCACCAGGATTATAAGAAAATCAAAAGATCCAAGAATAAAAGATATTCCCATCGTTGCTCTCACGGCAGCTATAATCTCAGAAAATCACGATAAGATAAACGAGCTAAAGATCAACGACTATGTTCTGAAACCTTTCAAGCCGCACGATCTGTTTGAGAGAATCCGAAAGCATATAAGGTAAAAGGCCTCAGGCCTCAGATACCCGTAGCCGTTATTTTATACAGTACCTGCTGATATATTCAGTTGCTCTTTTATTCCCAAGCATCAGCGATTGTCTGAAATCATGACATGCATCCTCAGGTTTTCCTGAGTTGAGCTGTGCAATGCCTTTATTCAGCCATGCTTCGGAACTGGAGGGATCCAGGTCGAGCGACATGCTGAAGTCTTTTATCGCCCAGTCCCATGATTTTGAGGATAAATATGAATTTGCCCTGTCAAGATAACACTCAGGATCTCCGGGATGGTACTTAAGGTTTTCTGAGAAGTATTCAAGAGCTTTCAGGTTATCGCCTGCAGCTGTTTTAACCTTGCCTGCAAGGCTTAATGCTGATTTGTCCTCAGGGTAAAGGGACAGGTACTTTTCAATGTCAGCCATGGCCTTGCCGGTTTCTCCGGTTCTCCTGTAGCACTCAGCCCTGGATATCAGCAAACCGGCATCAGGTATCTCCATGTCTATCAATTTTGAATAGGTAACCGATGCACCTGCGGGATTTGAGGCATCCTTTTGCGCTTTAGCCAGGAGTCTCAGGTACTTTTCGTTGCCAGTACCTGAAGCTGAAATCCCGGTCATAGTTTTCACCGTTTCTCCCGGTTTTCCTTCCGACAGGTTTATCAGGGCTCTGGCATACAGCACCTCTTCGCTGTCCTTATAACTGCCCTCAAGCCCGGAGAGTATCTCAAGGGCATCGTCCTTTTTGCCTGCTGAAAGGTAGTATTCAATCTCCGAGATGCCGGTTTCCAGGCCGGAATACCAGTCTTTCTTCCAGAACTGGCGCCATTCCGGCCGGTTTTCAATTATGCTGAAGGCAGGATCAAGCAATACCTCTTTTTCACTTTTTTTGAATGACGATAAGAGGCTCATTTCCAGGTGATACAAAGAAGCAACTGCATCACCTTTTATTGCATATATTCTTGCCAGCCCATAATCACCCGAATGGCCGGTAAGAGAATTTGCTGTATTATAGTCACTTATAGCCTTTGAATAGTCTCCTTCCATCAGGTATGCTTCTGCTCTTTCAAGATAAAGCCTGTTCTCCTGCTTCTCTCCTATTGCTTCTGTCAGCACCGCGATAGCCTCTGCTGATTCCCCCTTTACTGTCAGCGCTTTTGCCTTGAGAAGAAAATTAAAAGAGGATTGTCCGGATATCATGCCGGTAATGAAAAGGGCAGTGATCAGGATCAATATTTTCTTCATCATCTTATGCATTTCATTTTGTCTCCTGTTTCGGGACCTTTGCACCCTCTTCCGTAATAACATGTATAAAACCTGAAAGATGGAACTGTTCCAGTCCTGTTATGCGGTTCTCAAACACGTCACACTGATAAAAGTATACACCCGGGGAGACTATCCTGCCATTATAGGTCCCGTCCCAGTTAAGCCATGGTTCCTCAGTTGAAAAGATGAGCAGTCCGTTACGGTTAAAAAGCTTAAAATCAACCTTTTCCACAAGAGCAGAGGTCTTCGCCAGTAATCTGTCATTAAAACCATCACCATTGGGGGTGAATACATTGGGTATCTCATAGAAGTCACAGGAATCAACGCAGACCATTACTGATTTCTTTCCTTCATTGCCTAAAAGGTCAAATGCAGATACCGCATAGCATCCTGCAATAATATCTCCGGGGTAATGCCTGTACTGGAAAATATTCCTGTCATTTATTGTTTCAACTACCAGCATTTCATCTTCATATGTCTGTTTATAATGGATCTTATAACCTGCAATATCTTCAAAGCAGACAGGGTCGGAGATGCTCCAGGTTACCAGATTATAGAGACTGTCACACTGGCTTGAAACATCAATTTCGGGTGCGCATGGAGGCTCGTTATCAACCGGAGTTGTGCAGGTTATTTGCGAAAGATTGATAAGGCCTTTTGGCATGTCTTCTGCCACATAACCGCCAGTTGACCTAACGTAATAACAGTATTCCTCACCGTTGACCAGGGAATAATCAATGAAGTTAAGCTGATTTGTAGTTCCGACTGAATCAAATTTCATTGTGGTTTTATTAAGCCTGAAGAAGTCATAGTTTGTATTTATCCACGGAACATTCCTGTCGATCA
>CAYNGW010000053.1:0-8324 GCA_964396955.1 uncultured Rikenellaceae bacterium
CAAGTTAATAAATATAATAATCTAATGCAGATTATTATACACATCCCTTGGGCCTTAATATTAATCTGAGGGATTGATCGTAAGTAAAATATTTCCAGGCCCAGTTAATGAATATCATAAGCTTGTTTCTTACACCTATAATGCTCATAAGGTGAATAAACATCCAGACAAACCATGCAAAGATCCCCTGAAAATGAGCATATGGCAGCTCAACAACCGCGAGGTTTTTCCCGACAGTTGCCATGGTCCCGAGATCCTTGTACGAGAATTCCCTGAGAGGTTTGTTCCTGGATAAATTCTTCAGATTCTCAGATAGTAATTTACCTTGTTGTATGGCAACCTGTGCTACCTGAGGATGCCCCGACGGATATTTTGCTTCTGTCATTAATGAAATATCCCCGAGAGCAAATATATTGTCATACCCTTTTACCCTGTTGAAACTGTCAACAATAAGTCGTCCGCCCTTACCATAATTTTCCGGAGAAAATCCTTTCACTTTGTTTCCGGAAATTCCTGCAGTCCAGAGAATTAATCCGGTTCTGATTTTTTCTCCCGTACTGGTGGTAACACTCTTATCATCGCAATCCACAGCTAGTGTGTTTGTCATAACCCTTACCCCAACCTTTTCAAGAAACTGTCTGGCTTTTTTCGATGATTCAGGCGACATCGTATTAAGCAGTCGTTCATTTCCCTCAAGCAGATGAATACTTACCCTTTTGTTTTTCAGTTCGGGATAGTCTTTATGTATTACGAATTTGTTCATCTCAGCAATTGCCCCTGCAATTTCAACACCGGTGAGCCCTCCTCCTACTATAACAATATTCAGCAATTTCTCTTGCTCTTCTATATCGGTTGTTGCAACCGCATTTTCAAAATTCATAAGAAGAGTGTTCCTTAAATCGAGTGCTTCAGCAATGGATTTCATCCCTTTCGAAAAGCGCTGCATTTTATCAGAACCAAAAAAAGAATTTGTTGCGCCATGTGCAAGGACGAGATAATCGTAATTTATGTCTCCAATTGAGGTAATAAGCTTATTTTCAGAAATAATAATTTCTTCCACCAATGCTTTCCGGATAAAAAAATCTTCGTATTTCTGAAAAACCTTACGTATTGGAAAAGTAATTGAATCTGCATCCAGACCGGCAGATGCAACCTGGTAGAATAAAGGCTGGAACTGGTGATAATTATGTTTATCAATTATAACTACCTGGAAAGGAGACTTCCGCAGTTTCTTTGCCAGGGTCAGGCCTGCAAATCCGCAGCCTACAATTACTACCCTTCTTTTATCAGTTGAAGGTATATTAATCATCGAAACCATTTTTCCAGTAAGCCGAAGTTACAAACTTACCCTCCCTGGTTTTAAGACTACGTTCATAAATCGCAAAAACAGGATTGAAAACAAGATCTGTAACGCCTAAAGTATATTTAGGTTCTCCACCTTCCGCTTCCGGAGGAATAGTCATCTCTTTTACCTCGAATCTGTTGAATTGCAGCAGATCAGTCAGGAAGGCTAAACGATCGAGAGTAATACCTGATTCTACTATAGTACAGCGAACGCCATCTATCTCACTTACAATATGTTTTGCATTATTGATTGTCATAAAGCGGAATAATAAATTAAACTCCGAAACTCATATTTTTTATAACCTCAAAAATAATACTGGCAAATCCTGTAATAACTATACCTGCGACACAAATCCCAAGAGCAAAGCGGGTAGGAAAATCACTCCTGAATTTTTCAATCGGAGCATCACTCTTATTTATAAACATTGCTTTAACTACAAGCAGATAATAGTACAATGATATTATTGTATTTAATACAGCGATTAATACAAGGAGGTAGAAACCTTTTTGAGCTGCAGCTGTAAACAGGAAAAACTTACCAAAGAAACCGGCCAACGGAGGAATACCTGCAAGAGAAAACAATGCCAGAAGCATGACAAGACTCAATCCAGGATTAGTCTGGTAAAGTCCGTTATACTCCTCAATCTTTTCTTTCCCCTTGGCATTTGATATTGCTGCCACAACACCAAATGCAGCAAGGTTTGAAAAAATGTAAACAAGGATATAATATATCACCGATGCCATCCCAAGCTGATTGCCTCCGATAAAACCAAGTAAAATATATCCTGCCTGTGAAATAGATGAAAATGCAAGAAACCTTTTAAGATTTTGCTGACGGATAGCAAACAGGTTACCAACGGTCATTGTCAGAACAGCGGTGACATAAATGATTTTTTGCCAGGTTAAAATAATTATAGGGAATACTGTAAACAGAACTATGATGAAAATGAAAATAGCAGCACCCTTTGAAATAACTGACAGATAGGATGTTATATTAACCGGCGCACCTTCGTAAACATCTGCTGTCCAAAGATGGAACGGTACAATCGATACTTTAAATGCCATGCCGGCAAAAAAGAATATAAACCCGAGGATCTGAAGATTATCATTGACAAAGAGCTTTGCAATTTTATTAAAATACAAAGTCCCTGTTGTTCCGTAAATCATCGATAAGCCATAAAGCAGGACACCTGAAGATAACGCTGAGATCAGTATGAGCTTAATCCCTGCTTCAGCTGACTTGTTGCTGTATCTCTCGTATGCAGCCAATGCTGCGATCGGGATTGTTGCAAGTTCGAGGCCAATGTAAAACATTAAGAAATGACCTGCTGAAATCATGAAATTCATACCAATAAGGGTCGATATCAGGAGAACATAATATTCACTGATCTTTTCAGAATTTTCTTCTTTATTGAGCCATGTAACTGATTGTATTAAAACCAATAATGCACCAATGTTCAGTATGTTTTTCATTATCAGCCTTATATCTGACACTTCATACATTCCTCCGAAAATGGAACCTGAAGACGAAGGCAGAAATCCAATGATTGTTATAATAATAAACAGACCAACTGAAAAAAGATTTATTGATCGCTTTTTCCCCGGATCCCAGAATATTTCAGCCATAAGTACCAGCAAAGCTGTTCCCGTTAGCAGCAATTCATGACGCATCAGTAAGAAATTTGCCAGACTCATATTGTATATTTATCCAAAGTATTAAACAACTTAAAATCAAAAAGGATTAAAAACCAGAATTTTATTTAAAATAGGTTGAAGACTTGAACCAATCATTGATGAGAGCCAAAATGGAGCCAGACCAATAAATACAACGAAGCTTATCAGGGTAACTGCAGATATTTTTTCAAACCATTTTGCGTCGGTAAAATGTTCATAATGTTCATTCGTAGTTGGTCCCAGCAGCAGGATTGCAATTACCCTGAGGATATAAACTGCCGTTATGACTATTGATGTGACAGCAATAATTGTTACAATCCTGTGGAAGAGATCAGGGTGCTGGAAAGCACCGACAAAGATGACCATCTCAGCGACAAATCCGCTAAATCCCGGAAGTCCTAAAGAAGCCAGGCCTGCGATTACATAACAAACAGAAAGGAACGGAAGGACTTTCATTAAGCCTCCCATCTCATTGATCATCCTGGTGTGGGTGCGGCCATAAAGCATACCGATGAGAGCAAAGAAAAGGGCTGTCATCAGACCATGTGAGATCATCTGGATTATGGCTCCGTTCATTGCTGTCTTATTAAGCATCAGTATTGCGAACAAAACCAACCCGCAATGACTTATAGATGAATATGCGTTGATATATTTAAGATCTTTTTGTACTATCGCACCAAATGCTCCGTAAATGACACTTATTGAGGTAAGTATTATGAAGATCCAGGATAATTCCTTAGCAGCTTCGGGCATCAGGAAAATAGCTACCCTGAATGCACCATAACCGCCGAGCTTCATCAATACACCTGCATGGAGCATTGATACAGCAGTCGGAGCAGAGGAGTGGCCATCGGGCGACCAGGTATGAAACGGGAATAATGCACCAAGCACTCCAAAGCCTACGAATGTCAATGGGAAAAACAAGTATTGGGCTGACATCGGGATTTTAACTTTTGATATCTCAAGGATATTGAAAGTTAATTGTCCTCCATCGGGAGCTGAATTGAAATAAATTCCAAGAATGCCCACAAGAAGGAGGGCTGAGGCTCCCATTAGCATCAGTGTAAGTTTCATTGCTGAATACTCTTTGGGTCCGCTTCCCCAGATTCCGATAAGAAGATACATCGGAATAACTGCAAGCTCATAGAAAAGGAATATTGTAAACAGGTCAATCGAAATAAAAAATCCAAAAACACCTGTCGAAAGAAGAATAAGTGATATAAAAAACTCTTTCGTAAGAAAATCAACTTCCCACGAGGCAAAAATACCGGCAAAGACTACAAGTGAAGTCAAGGCTATCATAGCAACGGAGATCCCATCAACCCCGACAGCATAATGAATATTAAGACTTTTAAACCAGATCAGATCTTTTACAAAAAGCATTTCAGCTGTGTTCCCGGCATGCCGTGCAGACAGGTACAGGAACACCAGAACAGCTGACAATGCCAGTTGCAGGCCCATCCCGATTGCAGCAACAAGTCTGACCTGCCGAATATCCTTTACTAAAACTATACCAGTTATTGTCAGTAAGGGAATTATAACAAATAAGATCAAAATATCCATAGTTTACACACTTTTCTGTTTATTTCTTAGCGCCACAGGTAAATGAATAACACTGCCAGCAATATGACACCTGTTATAAAGGCAAATGCATATTTCTGCAGCTGCCCCGACTGGAATCCGCGAATCCTGTAAGAGACTGTCTGTGTAACAGATGCAATACCATTCATCATACCATCTACTATATGCCGGTCAAACCATGCTACTGATTCGGATATATACCTGAAAATGATTTTTTTAGTAATAAAAAGATATATCTCGTCAATATAAAATTTGTTATATGCCCATTTATAAGAGTATTTGAAAGTAGCAGCAAGTTTATCCGGGATTTCGGTTTTCTTACCGTATAGAACATAAGCAACAATTATTCCGGCCAGACCAATAAGTATCGAAGGGATTGCAACTGCCCATTCAATCTCTGATTCGAAAGCCATGCTATCAGAAGTAACCAACCTGTTAAAGGGAATGAAACCGGCAAAAGCCGAACCTATGGCAAGAATAATGAGCGGAATAGTCATTGTTGCAGGAGCCTCGTGAGGTGTATGATGGTAATGTGTCTCATTTCCCCAGAAAATATTGAAATAGAGTCTGAACATATAAAATGCTGTAAGACCTGCAACTGCATATTCTACTGCAAATAAGAATCTGTTATGATGTAAGGCAGCAGCAAGTATTTCATCCTTACTGAAGAATCCTGCCAGTGGATATATCCCGGCAATCGAAAGGCAGGCGATCAGAAATGTTAAATGAGTTATTGGCAGATATTTGCGAAGTCCGCCCATATCTGTAAAGTAATTACTGTGGACAGCATGGATAATTGCACCTGCACACAGGAATAACAAAGCTTTGAACATCGCATGCGTGAAAAGATGAAACATAGATGCCATATAACCCAGTCCTTCGTGACCGCCATAACCAGAAACACCCAAAGCCAGCATCATATAGCCAATCTGTGATATTGTGGAATATGCCAGAATCCGCTTAATATCTGTTTGCGTACTTGCAATAATCGCAGCAAAAAGAGAAGAAAAGGCTCCGACATATGTTACTACTTCAAGTGCAGCAGGAGCAGAAAAGAAATATATCGGGAACATCCTCGCCACCAGGTACACACCTGCAACCACCATTGTAGCAGCATGGATTAAAGCTGAAACCGGCGTTGGACCTTCCATAGCATCAGGCAGCCAGATATGGAACGGGAACATCGCTGATTTTCCAACTCCTCCCATATAGACAAATATCATTGACCATGTCATTACTGAAAGACCCATGAAAGAAATGCCGCCACCCTGGGCGATAGCCGGTCCGTCAGGATCGGTAAGGGTAATAAAATCAAATGTTTTTGTATTGAACGACAGGATCAGAATGCCAATGAGAAAGCCAAGATCCGCAAATCGGGTTACAATAAATGCTTTTTTTGACGCCCTTACTGCTGAAGGTTTTTGATAATAAAATCCTATAAGAATGTATGATGAAATCCCGACAAGTTCCCAGAAAATGTACATCTGGAAGATATTTGTTGCCAGCACAAGTCCAAGCATAGAGAAAGTGAAGAGGGAAAGAAAAGCAAAAAAGCGTTCGAAGCCTCTTTCTCCTTTCATGTAACCCAGACTATAAATATGTACCATAAGTGATACGGTGCTTATAACAATAAGCATCATAACTGAAATCGGATCCAGCAATACTCCCAGATCAATATGCAGCTTGTCAGTTAGTTGCAGCCATGTAAAATTAGCGGCTAGTACCTTTTGATATGCGCTCTCAATCTTTTCACTCTGGAAGAAATAAAAATATGCTGTGATATATGACAAGATTGTAATTACAGCCAGACCACCTGTACCGAGAAGACCGGAAAGCCTGGGCTTTAACTTATGTCCTGCCAGACCAAGCAGAACAAACATCAGGAACGGTATAATAAGTATCCAAATAGTATAGCTGAAATTTATCATATTGTTTTTCCTGAGTGTTTAATAATCAGTATTTCATCTCGTTAACATCTTCAACATTGATAGTAGTAAACCGCCTGTAGATATTTATAATGATGGCAATTGCCACTGCTGCTTCGGCTGCTGCGACTGTTATAACAAAAAGGCTGAAAAAAAGTCCTTCCAGCTTATGGGGATAGAGGTAACGGTTAAATGCCAGAAGGTTGATATTTACTGAATTAAGTATCAATTCGACTGACATTAATATGGTGATCAAATTCCTGCGGGTCAGAAAACCATAAACTCCGACAAAAAACATTATTGTTGCCAGAATGAGAAAAAACTGTAAAGGTATGCCTGCATTCATCATTCTATTGATTTAAAGTTTGGGACTGTGTCTTTTTTGGTCCTCCCTTTTTAGCTATAACAATTGCAGCAACCATTGCCGATATAAGCAGTATTGAAATGACTTCAAAAGGAAGAACATAACCATCATAACCGACTGATAACAAACTCTTTCCTATCAATCGCATATCAATCTCTTTTGCAGCTTCGGAAGTGGCTGAAAAAGTATGATCAAGAATGGTAATTATTGATACTATTGCTCCGGCAAGAGCTGCAAGTGCAGAGAACAAAGACTTTTTCCAGCCAACAGGTTCAAATTTCTGACTGATATGGCTTGTAAGCAGTATTGAGAAGATGATAAGTACAACAATTCCACCTGCATAAAGTGTAAGCTGGACAGCTGCGAGAAATTGAAAATTGAGCATGAAATAGAGTCCGGCAGTCGATACAAGTACAAAAAGCAGATAAACAGCTGCTCTTAATATCTTACGGCTTGTAACTGTCAGGACTGAAAAGACAACTATAATGATAGAAAATAAGGCGAACATTACTTGATTAGAGGTCATCACTCAATTCCTTTCATTAATTGCGAACCTGGTTTATTCAATATTTTTATCAGGAGGGCTCTGTTAAAAACGGCATGTTCAAATTCCTGGGAAAAAGCAAGTGCACCTGAAGGACAATTCTTTACGCATAATGCACAAAAGGTGCACATCCCCAAACGATAAATATGCTTATCTACAACTCTTTTTTTCTTTCCGTCCTCAGTTATCATAGTTTTTGAAATTACTTCAATTGTGCCGTTTGGGCAGTTGATTTCACAAATACCGCAACCGGTGCATTTATGTTCGTTTTTATCATTATGCGGCATTACAACTTCACCCTTGAACCTGTCAAACATTACAAGGTCTTTCCTGTTATTGGGATATTTCTGAGTTACAATTGCATTTGGTCGAAAGAAATAAGAGCCTGTTACTTTCATCCCTTTCAGAAGTGACCCGATCCCTTGTACTATTTCCTTCAGATATTTTATTATACTTCTCATTCAGAGATATTTTTAATGAAGGCTCTCATTTAAAAATGCCAGCCCATAAGGACTATAAAGGCCATTATCAGTACGTTAACAAGATTTATCGGTAACAGGTATTTCCACTCCAGCGTAAGGAGCTGATCAATTCTCAGACGAGGGAATGTCCATTTAAACCACATCATCAGAAAGACAACAAAGAATGTTTTCACTATATACCATATAAACGGAGGTATATAATCCATTACCGCGTTAAAACCATCCCAGTGTCCTACATGAAATGGCATCCAGCCTCCCAGAAATACTGTTGCAGCAATTGAAGCAACAATGAACATATTCATATATTCCGCCAGGAAGAAAAATGCAAATTTGATCCCGGAATACTCAGTATGATAACCGGCAGTAAGCTCTGATTCAGCTTCCGCGAGGTCGAACGGCCCGCGGTTTGT
>CAYNGW010000053.1:8424-11177 GCA_964396955.1 uncultured Rikenellaceae bacterium
TTATTGCTCGACCATCCTGCAAGCAATATACCGATCACGCCCATTGCAGAAACGGCTATAACATAAAATACACCAATATTCAGGTCAATGGCATGAAGTCCTTTGGCAAAGGGAATTGCGGCTATTGCCATAAACGAGGCTATTATGACTATGAAAGGAGCAAGATTGAATAGAAATTTATCAGCATTTTTTATTGGCACAAGCTCCACGAATAATAGCTTCAAAAGGTCGGCAATTGTCTGGAACATCCCGAAGGGACCAACCCTGTTAGGCCCGAGCCGGTTTTGCATGAATGCGCAGACTTTTCGTTCTGCATAAACAAGGAATAATCCAACCAATGCGTAAAAGAGTAAGATCAATACTCCGACTATCAGCAGCTCAACCACGGTCGTCCAGAAAGGAGACATAGAATTGTGAAGGCTGGTGTCAATCCACTGAGTTAATGAAGTAAAATCGTAAATATCAAATGGCATCTTTTACTTATATTTTATCTTTTAATATCCCTCTAATCCCCTTAAAGGCTGAATTTTATCCTGCGCCCTTCGCCCTGTGCCCTGTGCCGCTCTTACCTGTCTATATCAGGAATAATAAGGTCAAGTGAACCATTAATCGCAACCAGATCTGCGATCTTAAAGTCCTTTGATATAAGATTAAGCACTGAAAGGTTGGCAAAGCAAGGTGAACGGAATTTAACTCTATACGGATTCTTATTGCCGTCGCTTATTATATATACTCCCAGTTCACCGCGCGCAGTTTCAACCCTCTGATAATATTCTCCTTCAGGCAGTTTAATTACAGGTTTCATCTTCACTGCAAAGGGTCCCTCAGGAATATTGTCGATCAACTGATCAATAATATTCATCGATTCCCGCATCTCCTCAACCCTTGTAAGGTACCTGTGATAGGTATCTCCCTCATTGAAAAGCACTTCGTTAAATTTAACTCTGTCATATGCACTGTATGGTTCATGTTTTCTGACATCACATGAAAAACCTGAAGCCCTGCCGGAAGGACCAGTGACTCCGTATGATATTGCATCTTCCAGCGATAATCTGCCTATTCCTTTTGTACGTTGCCGGAAAATTACGTTGCCTGTTAAAAGCTGATCATATTCAGGAAGAATCTTTCTGAAATATTTGATAAAATCTTTTACACGTTTCTGGAAGTTCGGATGAATATCATACATCAATCCTCCGGGGCAATTATAGCTGACAATCATGCGGCTGCCGCATGTCTCTTCAAATATATCAAGTACTTTTTCCCTGTCACGGAGACCGTAAAAGAAGCAGGTTAATCCACCAAGATCCATGCCGTATGTTGCCCAGAAGAGCTGATGTGATTGAATACGTGTAAGTTCCGACATAATTGTCCGTATTACTTTAATATGGTCAGGGATCTCAACCTCCAATGCTTTCTCGACATTAAGACAGACAGCCTCATTATTAATGTGTGCAGATAAATAATCCATCCTGTCGGTAAGATGAATAATCTGGGGATAAGTGATGCTTTCGCACATTTTTTCAATGCCTCTGTGGATATACCCGATATGAGGTACAACATTCTGGACCATCTCTCCCTTCAGCGAAACCACCAGCCTTAGCACACCATGAGTTGAAGGGTGCTGAGGTCCCATGTTGATGACGTATTCCTGGTTTTCGTCAATTATTTCTTTTATCGCTTCTTCCATAAACTACTTCGTAACGATATTTACATCATCAACAAAATCTTTTCTTAAAGGGAAACCATAAGAACCGGGGAGGAAGAATCTTCTCAGATCAGGATGACTGCTAAACCTGATCCCCAGAAGATCAAATATTTCACGTTCATTGAATTCCGCTGTTCTCCAGATATCTGAAACTGAATCAAACTGTGGATTTTTTCTGTCAGAGGTTCTTACTTTTAATACAACAGTATGTCGATGCTTTGTTGAGCGAAGATGGTAAACCACTCCAAGATCCTGGCCATAATCCACTCCGGTAATACAAAACAGAAAATCAAAATCTGTCTCCGGATTTTCTCTTAACTGTTTCGCCAGACGGTAAAAATTTGAGACAGGTACATTTATTTCTGTAAACTGTTTTCCTTCTTTGATCTCTATATCATTATCCAGCGATTTGATCAGTTCTCCCAGTTGTACTTTATCCATTGATAATCAGGTTTCAGAAAAGTAATTATTTGACATCGTGTGATGCATTACGCTTTCTTCTCGATTTGATATTTTCGGTTTCAATCTTCCTCTGAAGCTGAAGCATACCATATAATAATGCTTCAGGCCGTGGAGGACAGCCAGGCACGTAAACATCCACGGGAATTATGTGTTCGACTCCTTTAACAACACTATAAGAATTCAGAAAAAAAGGTCCGCCTGAAATTGCACAAGCTCCCATTGCGACAACATATTTGGGTTCAGACATCTGGTCATAGAGACGTTTCAGTACAGGGGCCATTTTATTCACAATTGTTCCCGCAACAACAATGACGTCTGCCTGGCGCGGACTGGCCCTGTAAACCTCCATTCCAAACCTGGCAAAATCGTGCCGGGGAGCGCCTGTTGCCATCATCTCGATCCCACAGCAGCTTGTTGCAAAAGTCAGCGGCCACAGGGAATTTTTTCTTCCCCAGTTAATTACGTCGTCAATCGTGGTCAGAATAACATTTGATCCGGATTCTTTGAGAAGCTCAAGACTTTCATTGTCTCTGAACTCCTCTTTCTTCATTCCTTTTATTCCCATATAAGAGCATGTTTTTTCCAG
>CAYNGW010000054.1:0-11172 GCA_964396955.1 uncultured Rikenellaceae bacterium
AACCTGGAACCTGGAACCTGTAACCTGGAACCTGGAACCTGGAACCTGGAACCTGAAATCTTTTTATTTTCCGATTATATAATTCGCCGGAAGCTGAAGGATTTCCCCGAACTGATAGATGAGCTTTCTTGAGTTATAGAGAGTTTCGTCACCCATTCTGATGGTCATATTCGCCACATCAGGCACCCGGTAAAACAGCTTATCAATTTTTGGAGAAAGAGGATCAGGTTCCTGCCTTGTGATGAGAGTAAGTTCTTTTGTCTTCTGTTCAGGATAAAGGACAGCAATAACGGCTGTTCCGCTTTTCGATGATGCTTCTTCGGGGCCAGTAGCTTCAGAGAACCTGAAGAGCGTCACCGGTTTGCCTGCAAGCTCTTTCTGAGGTACAAGCTGATAAGCAAATGTCCTTTTTTCTTTTATGTATTTGCCTGTGAACAGTTCAGTATATCCTTTTTCCATTCGGTTCATTTCATTTATCGCAGCATCACTCTGCGGAAAAACATTTGCTTCTCCCGTAAGTATGAGTAATTTCCCATCCCTCAGATCCATCAGCCGCCTGGCTGCCCTTTCCGCAAGCTGGCTGTCTGAAAGCTTCTTTTTTGTTTCCACAATATATGGTATCCTGACAAATTCATTATCAACTTTTACACGTCTGTAAGCAGTGTCAGTATCTATAGTGTAATATTCATCCGATCCGAGATCGAAGGAACGGAACTCATCCAGGTCAATCTCTTTGCTGCCGGTCACATTTACAGTTTCATAATTAAATGCCGGATTAATATCAAGTATCAGCCCCTCTTTTTTAAGAGCCAGAGCGTTCGTATTAAAGAGACCACTGCCTTCAATAACATAATATTCTGATGGATCGGCTTCTACATGAGAACTGACTGAAACATTCTGAACCGACCAGTGTTCTTCCTCATTCATTATAACATCCTTCAGTCCCAGCAGCTCTTCTGCAAATCTTGAATAAGGTCCTGGCAGCTCTATGGTTCTTTCCATTTCAACCATTACTGTAAATATTGTCATCGGCAGACCATACACCAGGCTTCCGTCCCTGATTGTGACAGTATCAGAAAGAGGTGCAACCACATGTTGTGGCCCCGTGAGTTTCTTTTCAGAGAAACAGGAAACCATTGTCAGAATTATCATAAGAAATACTGAAAGCCGGATAATTGTTTTCATAAAATCAGTTTTTAACCTTAGATCCGCAGATTTGATTGGTCTATTATAAGTCTTAAACGTCATTAAGCTTCTCTTAGTCTGTTATAGGCAGTTCCGATTTCTTCAATGATATCGGAGGCAATTATCGATTCATAGCCTGACTTCTCTGCCGCTATGTCGCCGGCAAGTCCATGAAGATAAACTCCGGTTATTGCAGCATTCAACGGGTCATAACCCTGGGTAAGCAGTGAAAGGATCATCCCGGTCAGCACATCGCCGCTGCCGGCGGTAGCCATTCCCGGGTTGCCTGTGCTGTTGAACCAGACATTTCCATCGGGATCTGAAACTGATGTATGAGCCCCCTTAAGGACAACAATACACTTGCGTCTTCCGGAAAATTCAATTTGCTTTTGCAGTCTTTCATAACTGTTCACCGCTTTCCCTGCCAGTCTTTCGAATTCTTTGGGATGAGGTGTAAGGATCGTTCCGGCAGGTATTGAAGAATGCCATCCCTTATTCAATGACAGGATGTTCAAAGCGTCAGCATCAATCACCAGCGGCTTTTTGCTTTTCTGCAGGAATTCATAAAAAGCCTTCTGTGATCCGGATTCGGTACCCATTCCGGGACCTGCGCCAACCGCGTCGAAATTATCTGTATTTCCAATACTTGAAATATTACCTTCAGCGGCATCATGGATGATCATTGCCTCGGGGATCACTCCCTGCAGAATTTTATTTCCGGATGATGGAATGTGGCAGGTGATCAGACCTATTCCGGTGCGAAGAGATGCTTTTGCTCCAAGAATCACAGCTCCCATTTTCCCATACGAACCGCCTATAAGTAATCCATGACCAAAGGTACCTTTATGATCAAATCTGTTCCTCTTTTTAAGGAGTGGTGCAACCAGTTTCTTTTCCAGAAAAGTGAAGGGAGTGTTTATTGTACTGAAATCCAGCCCAATAGGCAATACAATCCATTCACCTGTGTATTTTTCGTTTTCCGGGAACATGAAGGCAAGCTTCGGGAACTGGAAACTGAGAGTGAAATCAGCTTTGATAATATTGTTATTACCTGTATGGCTGTTATCTTCTCCGAATAATCCTGACGGAATATCAACTGAAACTATAGTTGCCCCTGTATTGTTTATCAATTTAATAATGTCAGAAACCAGACCTTCAACAGGCCGCGTTATACCTGATCCGAAAATTGCATCAATAATAATATCATTCTGATTAATCAAAGGGAACTCTTCACTTTTCTTTATAGTGCTGAATTGTACCTTTGTCTCTTTTTCAAGACGTTTCCTGTTTATTTGCCAGTCATCTGAAGTACTTCCGGCAAACTGCAGAAAGAAAACCTGCGGATCAAACCTGTTATTTGCCAGCATCCGGGCAAGAGCCAGCCCGTCGCCGCCGTTATTGCCTGGTCCGGCAAAAATAAAAATTCGTCTTGATCTTTCAAATTTTTCAACATACCATTCAAACAGTCTCCCGGCTGCACGTTCCATCAGGTCAATTGAAGCCACAGGTTCGTTTTTGATGGTATATTCATCAATTAATTTTATCTGCTCACAGCGGAATATTTTCATCGGGGCATTTCCATTTCAGTACAAATTTAAACTCTTCAGCCATTAATAAAAAAAGATTAATATATTTGTTTCCGTTCAAAAATTGAATATTTCCGGTGACCGGCCGGATGAATTACGTGAGAAAGTAATTTATTGATTAACTAACTATAATATAATAATATGCTTAAGAATCACCCCAAGGGATTACTGGTAGCTTTTTTCTCAAACATGGGAGAAAGGTTCGGCTTTTACACCATGATGGCCATTCTTGTACTTTTTCTCCAGGCCAAATTCGGGCTTTCGGCAGAAAAGGCAGGCGGTATTTACAGCTGGTTTTATTTCAGTATTTATGCCCTGGCGCTGCTTGGCGGTATACTGGCTGACTACACGAAAAAATACAAACTGGTAATTCTCGCCGGGATTATCATAATGTTCGCCGGATATATTATAATGGCTGTTCCCGGAATGACTCTGACAATCACAGTAATCGGATTGATGACTATTGCCCTTGGCAATGGTCTTTTTAAGGGAAACCTCCAGGCTGTTGTAGGCCAGTTGTACGATGATCCGAAATATACGAAGCTCAGGGATATAGCATTTATGATCTTCTATATGGGGATAAATGTCGGAGCATTTTTTGCGCCATTTGCTGCCAACGGAATGCGAAACTGGTGGCTCAAGACCAATGGATTTGCTCATGATGCCTCTCTCCCTTCGCTCTGTCATCAGTTTAATAACGGGACTCTTACTGACACAACTGTTTTCCAGCAGCTTGCCGACAAAGTGAACCTCAGCGGGCCGGTCACAGATCTTTCAGCATTTGCCAATAATTACCTGGAAGTTTTTTCAAAAGGTTATAACTATGCGTTTGGTATAGCAGCTGTGGCCATGGTGATTTCGCTGCTGGTTTATATTATATTCAATAAGCTGTTACCGGGCAAAGATACAGAGAAAGTTACAGAGACAAAGGCAGCTGCATTTGCTGCAGAAAAAATAGAATTCAAGCCGATCCCTATAATTGCTGCCCTTGCAGCAATGGGTATCACTGCCACCGCACTGCATTTTATAAAACCTGTAGGCTGGACCGCAGGCTTTGCGATCGGATTGTTTGCAGCATTTGTTACATGGATAGTCCTTGCTTCAACGAAGGAAGAGAGGGGAAGGATCACTGCTCTTGTGCTGGTATTCTTTGTGGCAATATTCTTCTGGATGTCATTTCATCAGAACGGACTTACACTTACATTATTTGCCAGGGATTACACTGTCAAACAGGTAGGACCTTTTACCAGCCTGTTTTTCACATTACCATCCATGCTTGCAGTAATTGCGGCAATTGCCGGTATTGTGATGCTTGTATATAAGAATTTGCAAGCAGGCGCTAAAATCGCAGGAGGCATTCTCTTCCTGGTTGCCATATGGTTCATTCTGTTCTTTACATACGGATTTGATCCGACAACTATTCTTGGCAGGATATTTACGAAATTTGGCCCTCAGAATGCAATTGCACCGGAGGTCTTCCAGTCATTCAATCCACTCTTTATTGTGGCTCTTACTTTCCCCGTTATGGCTGCATTTGCATGGTTGAACAAGAAAGGAATAGAACCTTCAACACCCAGGAAAATCGGGATAGGATTGATTATCGCTGCTTTCGGATTTTTAATTGTGCTTATCGGCTCAATCGGAGTTCCATCACCTGCCTCACTTCATGGAGCACCGGTTGCAGATACAGACAGAGTATTACCCTACTGGCTTATGAGCAGTTATTTGATACTTACAGTTGCTGAATTATTTCTGAGCCCGATGGGTCTTTCATTCGTTTCGAAGGTCGCACCTTCAAGGTTCCAGGGATTGATGCAGGGCGGCTGGCTTCTGGCAACAGCTGCAGGTAATAAATTGTTATTTGTCGGAACGTTGCTATGGGATAAAGTTCCACTGAGTATACTCTGGCTGGTATTCATCGCATGTCTGCTGCTGTCAGCGACATTCATATTTTCAATACTTAAGAGGCTGGAGAAAGCAGCAACGAGCTGATAATTAACCACTTCAGGGACTCTGATATAGAACACTCTTTTCATTGCCGGCGCCGATTTGTCTTCGACGAACTCGCGGAAGCTAGCGCGGATTTTATTGAATTCATTAAGAAAACTGAGTTTATTTATGAATAATATTCATAAAAAGACTCATTTATTTTAATAGATGACTAATATTTTGTGATAAACAGTTATTTTTGCTACCTTTATAGTTTATCTGCATCCTTAGGGTGCAATTTTTATTTATCGGTATATGAAAGTTCTGAAATTTGGAGGATCATCAGTTGGTAATCCTGAACGCATAAGGGAAGTAAAGAGGATCATTCAGGCACAGTCCCTTCCGTCTGTGATTGTCATTTCTGCCTTCCAGGGTGTGACGGACCAGCTTCACAGGATATCTGAACTTGCTTCAGCTGGAAATGACGAATATAAAATCCTTCTTGAAAAGATTTTTGAAAAACACGTTGAATTCACAACAAGGTTAATCGGGGATAACACAAAACAGCAGAAAGTACTCGAAACCATCAATGCTATTGCCCGTGAGACTGGTGACATATTGAAGGGCATATCCATTTTACGTGAGTTGACCAGGCACTCATATGATCAGGTAATCACTATCGGGGAAAGATTATCCTCTTTCATTGTTTGCAATTTCATGGATAACTGTACTTATGCTGATTCACGCGAATTCATCAGGACCGTTATCAGGTCAGGCAGCCAGGTGGTTGATTTTAATATTACCAATCCGCTTATCAGGGAAAAGATCGGGAAGCCGGATAGACCTGTTGTCGTTCCCGGTTTTATAGCAGGCAATTCCAGGGGTGAGACAACATCCCTGGGAAGAGGCGGCTCTGATTACACTGCTGCAATAATTGCTGCCGCGCTGAAAGCTGAGTTGCTGGAAATATGGACTGATGTTGATGGTTTTATGACTGCTGATCCCAAAAAAGTTGATAAAGCCTACACCATTAAAAGCCTGACATATTCCGAAGCAATGGAACTTTCTCATTTCGGAGCAAAAGTCATCTATACTCCCACGCTTCGTCCGGTTTACAGGGAAAACATTCCTGTTGCGGTCAGGAATACACTTAATCCCCGGTCAGAGGGAACGGTTATCAGTCAGGAATCAGCGGAACAGGGAAGAAGTCCGATAAAAGGTATTTCTTCAATTGACCATATTGACCTGGTAACTCTCCAGGGTCCGGCAATGGTCGGAGTAACAGGCACTTCGGCAAGGCTTTTCGGAGCACTTGCCAAACATGAAATAAATATAATCCTGATCACACAGGCTTCTTCTGAATTTTCAATAACTTTTGCGGTAACCCCGGATGTCTCAGATGCTGCCTGTGAAGCAATTAAAGAAGAATTCAGGCAGGAAACAGGACAGAATGATGAACTCAGGATACTGATTGAGAAAAACCTGTCGATAATAGCAATTGTCGGCGAAAGAATGAAGAATACTCCCGGGATTTCAGCTACCCTTTTCAGGGCTCTGGGACGGAACGGGATCAATGTAATAGCAACAGCGCAGGGCTCTTCGGAATTGAATATTTCCGTTGTAATAAAAAATGAAAGTCTGAAAAAAGCCCTGAATGTGATCCATGACGGATTCTTCCTTTCCACTTTCAGGGAAATGAACCTGTTTGTGGCAGGGACCGGCCTTGTAGGCTCAAGCCTGCTGAAGCAATTGCAGAAACAGCACGAATTGCTCCTGGAGCATCACAGAGTAAAAATTAATCTTCAGGGCATTACCAATTCCCGTAAGATGCATATCGATTCAAAAGGTATTCCATTCGAATCCTGCAAGGAGATACTGAAAACAGATGGTGAAAAAGCTGATATATCACTTTTCATCCGGCAGATGAAAAAGCTGAATCTCAGGAATTCCGTATTTATTGATTGCACTGCTGATGCAAATATTGCGGCAAAATACGGAGAGATACTGTCAGGCTATATATCAGTAATTACTGCCAACAAAATAGCCTGCTCCTCGGAATATAGTTATTATCAACAGCTGAAAACCATATCCAATGAACGCGGAGTCCGGTTCATGTTTGAAACCACTGTTGGCGCCGGTCTCCCGATAATCAAAACGATCAGTGACCTCGTACTGAGCGGAGACAGGATTTACAGGATTGAAGCAGTTTTGTCAGGTACTCTGAACTATATTTTCAATGAAATCAGCGAGAAATTACCTTTGAGCAGTGCTATCCGACTGGCAAAAGAGAAAGGATATTCGGAACCTGATCCCCGTCTCGATCTCAATGGAACGGATGTTGTCAGAAAGATACTTATCCTGGCAAGGGAAGCAGGCTATAATATTGAAAAGGAGGATGTTGAAGTAACCAGATTCCTGCCCGATGAATGTTTTGAGGGTGATTTGAATGACTTTTATAAAAAGGTGGAAAAATATGATCCTGAATTTGAAAGGCAGAGAGTTGAACTTGAAAACCAGAATAAAAAATGGAGATTTCTTGCAATACTCGACCAGGGCAGGGCCCGTGTCAGTCTGGTCAGTGTCGACAAGGATCATCCGTCATACAACCTTGCAGGCAGCAATAATATTGTACTTCTCACAACTGAAAGATACCGTGAGCTTCCAATGGTGATAAAAGGCTATGGCGCAGGAGCGGATGTTACGGCAGCCGGAGTGTTTGCGGACCTGATGAGAGTAGTGAATGTATAAAGATAAAAGAAAAATTAACCACGGAAAGCACGGAATGACACGGAGTAATTCTCGAAGTTAATCCGTGTTAATCCGTGTAATCCGTGGTGAAAATAAGTTGTTTTGAAAGAGAATTCGATAAAATATTACTCAACTAATTTAAAAGCGCCTGAGGTGAGCTTCAGGGAGGCTCTTTTGAAGGGGCTGGCACCTGACGGGGGATTATATATGCCGTCACATATCCCGAAACTGGATGGAAAAGTAATGGAACGATTAAAGTCGCCTGAGTATCATGAAACAGCCTATGAGATTCTCAAATGTCTGTTATTCAATGAAATAAACGACCATGATCTGAAGATCATCTGCCGCGACGTCTATAACTTTGATGTCCCTGCTGATAAGGTGAATGACCGGAAGTACATAATAAGGCTTGACCAGGGTCCAACTGCATCATTCAAGGATTTTGCAGCAAGAATGATGGCAAGGCTCATGCACTATTATATTTCGCATGATAATCTTCATTTTACAGTATTAACAGCAACTTCAGGTGATACCGGCAGTGCAGTGGCCAGTGCGTTCCATGGGCTCGGCAATATCAATGTGATCATACTTTTCCCGGCCCGGGAAGTTTCTGATATCCAGCGAAAACAGATGACCACCCTGCATGATAATGTTAATATTATTTCGGTAGACGGAAAGTTTGATGATTGTCAGCGGCTCGTGAAGATGGCATTTCAGGATCCTATGTTGTCAGATATTCCCCTCTCCTCTGCAAATTCAATCAACATCGGAAGGTTGCTCCCCCAGGCTGTTTATTATTTTTATGCCTGGTCAAAGCTGGCAGAAGATACCGCTGATCAGGTTATTTTCAGTGTGCCTTCCGGGAACTTCGGTAATCTTATGGGAGGAATCATAGCCCGCGAAATGGGGCTTCCTGTCAGGAAATTCATTGTTTCAACAAACTCAAATAACGAAGTGCCTGAGTTGCTCAGAACAGGCAATTATAAAACAATAAGTCCCTCAATTAATTGTATCTCAAGCGCTATGAATGTCGGGCATCCAAGCAACCTGGCCAGGATTATTGCTTTATACGGGGGAGTGATGAACGAATCTGGAGATATTTTAAAGGCTCCTGACATCCGGCGGATGAGAAATGATTTTTTTGGTGTGAGTGTTTCAGATGAAGAGACCAGGTCGGCGATTGCTGGCTGCTACAGAGATCACAGAATAATTCTTGAACCGCACGGTGCAGTCGCATGGGAAGGTGTGGAATGTTATCAAAAATTGTTAGGTAACATTGAGAATCAGTTATTTATATCACTTGAGACTGCACATCCCGCTAAATTCCAAAAGGAGGTGGAAAGTATACTTGGGTTATCACTGCCGTTTCCTGATTCGCTTGCCGGTATTGATAACAAAAAAGAAGAATTTACAGAGATGGAAAATGATTATGAAAAGCTCAGGTATCATATCCTGAAGCTTAATAAATAACCTAAGTTGCTACTTATTTAAGTTTTCATTAAAAATCTGATTAACGAATGATGATTAACGATTTTAGAATTAAGAAGTTGAATACATATAATAATGATTATCAATAGTATAACAAAATGAGCCCTTTCTTCTTAAATCAAAAATCCTTGTTCCTTGTTCTTAAATCTACCCTTTTCTTAAACCTAGCAACTTGAGTTAAATAATAATTTTGATATATGTATATAGTTTGTGCTGATCTTGAAGGAGTTTTTATACCGGAAATATGGATCAATGTATCCAGGTATACCGGAATTGATGAATTAAGATTAACGACCCGCGATATAAGCGATTACAATGTGCTCATGAGACGGAGACTGGAGATCCTTCGTCAGAATAGCCTTACGCTTCATGTGATCCAGCACGTCATTTCAGGTATGAAACCAATGCCGGGCGCTACAGAGTTCATTTCCTGGATAAGAAAAAGGACACAGCTCATCGTTGTGTCTGATACGTTTACTGAATTTGCGGATCCCCTGATGGAAAGGCTGGGTCGTCCCACACTCTTCTGCAATCATCTTACTATCGATCACCTGGGAAATATCACCGGCTATAATCTTCGTCAGCCTGATGGCAAGATGAAAGTCGCGGAAGCTTTGCAAAACCTCAATTATAAGGTAATAGGTATAGGTGATTCCTATAATGATATAAATATGTTACGGAAGGCAGATAAGGGTATTCTGTATCGTCCTCCTCAGAAAGTGATTGACGATCATGGAGACCTGCCGGTAGCAAACTCGTATGATGAAATCAAACAAGTCATTTCGGATTACATGGAAAAGGAACGGTGAAGTTAACGACCGGGAGATTACTGACTTCCTAATCAAGTATTGCAGACGTGTATTTATCGGCTATTTCGGTCTGGTCTTTTGCCAGGCCGGAGATGATCACAATAGTGTCCTTTTTCCATGCGAGAAAGATTGTGCCATTGTAACCATCAGTAAAAACAAATTTACCGCTATCCTGCTGATCAGGTTCTAATCCTGAAGAAGACAGGTATTTTTCTGCCGTTATGAAAGCCTCCTGCGGCTTATTGAATTTAATCAGGTAGACATCAAAATTATCGGTCCCATATTCATACGAAGCTCTGAATGCTTTATTCAGAAACTGGTGACCCAGGACGCTTTCATTGATATATGTCTCCTCATTAGGTTTTTTCCCTTCTTCAGGGAACTCAGACATCAGATCCGGCATTTCCGTATCGCCTCCAAGCATGCCTGCAACCCTGAGTGCCAGCGATTCGGCCGATTGAAGTGTCCCGGGCTTTTTTGAATGAGTTTTGATCTTGACATAAAAATTTTCGGTATAGAAGTTTACTGCGCCATCAATGATATATCCCTGTGCACCAAGATTCATAAACCTGTACGATGAAGAGCGTTCGGATGCATATATCCCGAATGCCATCGTATGATCGCTGTGACGATAAATTTCCAGCTTGATAACCTCCTTCCCTTTCTTGTATTCAGCTACATGCAGGTCCTGGAAACCGAGGGCGAGATAACCGTCCGCGGCTCCGTTAATGAAATCCCAGAGATTTTCTGGTATATAGACAGGATACTCTGTTATTGTTTTGTATCCGTTCAGCACCGGATATGTAATCTCCTGGGCGTGTGAAATGACTGAGAAGAATGCAAAAAGGATACCTGCGAAAAAAATTTTCTTCATCATTTTCTATGATAATCAGCCAAGGAATTCAGAAGGTACGTTCACCAGTCTTGAAATATCGGCTATCTTCTCCTTAATATTGAAACCAGCAGAACACCGGATATTGCAAGCATTACAGCCACTGCACGGATCGCCTGCTGTTCCGAGTTCTCCGAGAAGCGTTTTTGCCATCGAAGGATTTGAATAGCCATAAGCGTACATATAAGCACGCATCAGGTCCTGGACCGGCAGGTTATGGGGACAGGATGAAACGCATTCTTTGCAGCCTGAACAGAACAGGCCTGTTTCTCCCCGGGCAGCAACCAGGTCATTCTTTTCCTGGTCGGTAAGGGTGATATCCGTCAGAAGCTTTTCATTGGCCTCAAGATGGTCGAAGCTTGTCATGCCGGGAATAGTTGTGGTAACATCAGGATTTGACAATACCCATTTAATTGCTGCTGCAGTATTCATGGGCTTTGTTCTTTCCCTGTCAAGGAAGCCGCCGCCGGCCACTCCTGTTTTCAGGAATCCTCTTCTTGTTATTCTGTTCATAGTTGTGATTATTTCATATTTC
>CAYNGW010000055.1:0-11082 GCA_964396955.1 uncultured Rikenellaceae bacterium
AAGGTAATCAGATATACCGGTAATGTTGAGACAATATTATATGTTGGTGACAACGGCTCAACTGATGGCTCTGCTGACTGGATTTCCGCCAGCCATAAGGATGTGAAGATTATCAGATTTGCAGAGAACCATGGATTTGCAGGAGGATATAACCTTGCTCTTGATCAGGTCGATGCACAGTATTATGTTCTGCTTAATTCTGATATTGAAGTCACTGAAGGATGGCTTAAACCACTGATAAATTATCTGGACAGCAATCTCGATGCCGCCTCCTGCCAGCCCAAGATACTCTCATATTATAACAGGGATCATTTTGAATATGCCGGTGCGGCAGGCGGATTTATTGACAGGTACGGTTACCCGTTATGCAGGGGACGGATCCTCACTTATATTGAAAAGGATACCGGGCAATATGATACCATTACCGATATTTTCTGGTCAACGGGGGCATGTATGGCAGTTCGTGCCGATGCATGGAAAAAGTGCGGCGGATTTGATCCTGACTTCTTTGCCCATATGGAGGAAATAGATCTTTGCTGGCGATTTCACAGATCAGGATACCGGGTATCATGCGTACCTCAATCAGCAGTTTATCATGTCGGGGGTGGTGCACTCCCGTATGACTCACCGTTTAAAACATACCTTAACTTCCGGAACAGCCTTTATCTTTTATTTAAAAACCTGCCCGACAATAAGCTTAAACGGACCCTTTCTACCAGAAGGGTCCTTGATGGAATTGCCGCTGTTTTTTTCCTGCTGAAGGGACAATTCAGAAGTGTCAGATCCGTCTGGAAAGCTCATATCGATTTTTACAGGAACCTGGATCAGCTCAGGGAAAAAAGGAAGATTGTTAAAGAACTCTGCATTAAGGATGAGGCAGGGATGATTTTGAACAAGAGCATCGTTTTTGAGTTTTATATAAAAAGACACAGAACTATCCGGGAGCTGATAACGAAATTTTGATTTTCATGAAGACTCACCAGCTGATTATTTTCCTGTCAATAATACTGACCATTTATTTTGTTGGAAATGCTTATATCTTTTTCAAGGGATATAATATTATTCCGCCAGTCCGCGAGAAGAGGTTACTCTATACCATAATTTTTATTGTGATCGCAGTTACTTTTATTGCTGCTAAAATCCTTGAATCACGGCACTCATCAGTTCTGACAGATATCCTGAACATAATCGGCGGATTCTGGATGGGCTTTATGGTATACGCATTTATCTTCCTGATTCTTTCGGATATTACAGCTCTTATTTTACGTATCCCGGGCATACTTAACAGCGACAACATCCTGAATTACAGGAAGTGGGCATTTCTGATAACAGCAGGAATTTCAGGGATTCTTATACTCGGAGGTTTTATCAATGCTGTAATACCTGTTGTTAAGGAATATAAAATAACTATTGATAAAGCGGCTGATGACGTGAAGAATTTGAGGATTGCTGCCGTGTCAGACATTCACCTTGGCAGTATAATCCGGAAAAGAAGTATGAAGAAATTATCCGGAATGCTTGAACAGATCCGGCCTGATGTTGTATTTCTCCTTGGTGATATTGTAGATGGTGAGCTTGGACCGGTTCTCAGGGGTGATCTGCTTAAGTACTTTACGAGCCCGAATGCAGTCGACGGCTTATTTGCGATAACCGGGAACCATGAATTTATAGGTGGTGCTCAACGCACTATTCCCTATATTGAAAATAAGGGGATCAGGGTTTTGAAAGATGAAATCGTGAACCTTCCGGGAGGCATTCAGCTGATAGGAAGGCTCGACAGGGATTCCCGGAGGTTTTTTGGAAAAGAACGAATGTCTCTTGCAGATCTGATGAAAGATATTGATCATTCCAGACCGGTGATTGTACTCGATCACCAGCCTTTCAATCTGGAGGAATCAGAAAAAAACGGAGTTGATCTTCAGCTGTCGGGGCACACTCATAACGGCCAGTTCTGGCCCCTGAATTATATTACCCGTAAATTGTACGAATTAAGCTATGGATATCTCAGGAAAGGTAATACTCATATTATTGTATCATCTGGATTTGGATTATGGGGACCGAGGGTAAGATCAGGAAGCAGGTCAGAAGTATTGCTTATTGATGTTAATTTCGCTGAAACTCAAAAGGCAGCTCAATAAGGATCTTAAAGCAGATCATAGATCTGCTCAAGTGCCATTCCCCGGGATCCCTTAATCAGTATATGATTTCCTTTCAGGGGTTTGCTCTTTATAAATTCCCTGAGTCTTGCCACATCACGAAATGTTTTGAAACGGAAGCCTGCCGATACTTTGCAGAAAATGGGACCTGCCAGGTATACATTCATCAAATTATTATCACTCAGAACTTTATGGATCTTCTTATGTTCCTCCTTGCTTTTATCGCCCAGTTCAAGCATATCGCCAAGTATGCAGATCTTCTTTTCTGCCCTGATGGCAGCAAAAGACTCAATGGCGAGCTTCATGCTTAAAGGATTTGCATTGTAGGAATCACATATAAGAGTATTGTTCTTAGTTACCATAACCTGTGATCTGTTGTTCCCGGGATCATAATTTTCGACTGCTTCAATTATGTCATTCATTTCGACTCCGAAAAATAATCCGGTAGCAATTGCTGCCCTTACATTCTCAAGATTGAAAACGCCGAAAAGCCTGGTATTTATCCTGTAATCTTTTCGCTGATATTTTATATTAAGCGAAAGGTTCAGATCAGAAGAAGCCGGAGTGATGGTGAGTCCGATACCTGTGGGGTCTGAAAAGGGCACTGCTCTGTTCACGAGCCTGAATATCTTCTCTGCAAGCAGATGGTCCTTGTCATTATAAAATGCAATACCGTTTATTTTCCTCAGGTGTTCATAGAGTTCCGTTTTGGCTTTCGTCACACCTTCCAGTGATCCGAAGCCTTCAATATGTGCTGTGCCTGCATTGGTGATCATCCCGTAATCAGGCTTGGCTATCATGCACAGGGTACGGATCTCGCCAATATGGCTAGCCCCCATTTCTATTACCATCATTTCTGTACCCTCCGGTGCTGAAAGGATTGTCAGTGGTACGCCAATCTGGTTGTTAAGGTTTCCTTTGGTGGAATGAACCTTGAATTTCTTTGACAGTATGACTGCAATAAGTTCTTTGGTTGTTGTCTTTCCGTTTGTTCCGGTAATTGCCAGGACAGATGCGTCCATCTCTTTCCTGTGATGGGAGGCAAGCGCCTGAAGTTCAATCAGGCAATCGTCAACCAGAATCGTTTTTTCAGTTTCAAATACTTCGTCATCAATTACTGCCCATGAAGCTCCTTTTTCCAATGCATCTGCAGCATATTTATTACCATTATATTTTTCGCCCCACAGAGCAAAGAAAATCTGGTTCTTCCCCACTGTTCGCGAGTCGGTGGATACACCTGAGGATTCCCTGAAAAGATGATAAAGCTGTTCTGTTTTCATATTTTCAAAAAAATGCCTCATTATGCAACCATAATGAGGCTATTAATAGGAGCAATTTCTTTTAGAATCCCGAAGGGCTTCCGACCCTTATCATTGCGCATCTGAATCCGATGTCATCGCGTGATTCTTCCTGGTCGAGGAACCTTCTTGTTGAAGGATTAAGCCAATAAGCCCGGTCTTTCCATGATCCGCCTTTATAGACTCTGGCGTTATCATTAATAAGAGTCACAAAGTCAGAGGTTCCGCCGCCCGCACCAGGGTCCTGAGCATACATCCTGAGTGATGCTCTCTTGCCATCATCAGCATTCCAGTCAGCTCCCGAAGATAATGCTGATTGGAGGTCTCCATCCCTGAAATTCCTGTAATCGCCTTTCTGATAATTATATCTTGTAGCTACGTCAGCGTCTTTAACGGTATCAACATATAATCTTCCCAGGTTGCCTTTAGTAACGACCTTACCGTTGGCATCACGCCTGAGGTCTGTATATACATTACCTCTGAAGGGATTGAATCCGTCAACATCATCCGGAGAAAGAGGCCTGTAAACATCCTGTACCCATTCATTGACATTACCTGCCATGCAATAAAGTCCATAGTCGTTCGGCCAGTATGATTTAACTTCGCTGGTAATGCTTGCGTTATCGTTAAGGCTTCCTGCGACTCCCATCATATCTCCTCTTCCACGGACAAAGTTAGCCATCATTTCACCCTGCGACCTGGTGACTGCATTTCTGACATTATGTCCATCCCACGGGTATATTCTTCTTTCATAAATTCTTTCTTCAAAAGTATTTCCCCTGAGGGCATATGCTGCAAATTCCCATTCCGCTTCAGTTGGAAGCCTGTAGCTGGGAAGAAACAAACCATCTTCAAAATTGGTTCTGCGTTCTGTCTGATTAGGATTGAGACTCTCCCTTAACTGGTTAACAACGCCTTCATATTGACCGGCAAGGTAGGCTTCAGTATTGAAGTTATTCTGGTTTTGTTGTGCAGGATCAGGATTTAATTCTCCCTCGTCAATAAGAAGCTGTTCATTCACCCTGTCACTTCTCCAGAGACAAAAGTCGTTTGCTTTCAGCCAGTTAACACCAACAACCGGATAATTATTATATGCCGGATGCCGGAAATAATACTGTACATAGGGGTCATTGAAACCCATCGGGCTTCTCCACACGAGTGTGTCGGGGAGTGATCTTCTGTAGACTTCCGGGTAATCAATATAAACACGTCTGACCCAGAACAGATATTCGCGGTAATCAACATTCTTCACTTCTGTCTCATCCATATAGAATGAAGATACCGTTACAGTTCTTGGTTTATTGTTCCAGTCATACAAAATGTCCTGTTGTACCTGTCCCATTGTAAAGCGCCCGCCTTCTATGAGAACCAGGCCCGGACCGGTCTGCTGTTCGGCTTCAAGAGTAACCTCAAATCCGCCATTATCCGGGTTATTATACTCCCATCCGGTAGTTGAGGAGACATTAGGATCGCCTCCCTTCCCCTTGAAAAGATTACAGGATATAAGGAAGAGTGAGGCTAAAAATATAACCGATAATGTTCTCAATTTATACATAACTCCTTTAATTTTATGGCTTTTAACGAAACTCAAATATACTAATTTTTGTACAAAATGCTTTTTAAAACATCAAATATAACTACAATTTAGGAAAATTTATTGTTTTGATGGTTTTTCTTTTATCAACATTATTTAAACGTAAAGCTATACCTGTATGATGAAAAAGCGAAAAAGGCAGAAGGTTTTTTCCCGAAATAAGATTAAAACGATAATTGTAAAAGATGTTCACACTGCCTGCATACACTGAGAATCCTGCCTGGATATCCAGGTTCTTTCCATTATCTGCAAGCATTAATGAGCTGACTGACAGATAATTGATTTCAAGTACAGCACCGCCCCCTCCTGATACATAATTCTTTTGCATTTCAAATATTCCCAGCGGACGTATCTTAATCCTTTTTCCCCTGCTAAGGTCAAAATCACCTGTGACATGCAGAAACAACCTCCGTTTAAGCTTTTCCCCGGCCAGATCATTTACCGACAGATCCGGTTCAGCAAGATGATTTACAGAGAGCCCCCCGAAAATCCTTCCCGTGTAGAACATAAATCCGGTGCCAAGATCAAAGATTGTACGCCCCTGCGAGGAGAGGATCTCACCTGCCGGAAAAACAACACCCCCCAGAGGATCTATCTGATCAGGCAAGACAGCTCCGCCAAAACCGTATTCCCTGTGATAAAATGAAGCAGAGAGTCCGGAACTGAAAAACAGTTCTTTCCCTGCCTGGAAGAAATATGCATACGACAAACCTCCTTTTAAATCATTAACTATCCCCCCGAGATAATCATTTGAGATGAATAAGCCAGCTCCGCCATGAAGTGAAGGGAAATAACCATCGTATGAAAAAAAGGCAGAATGAAGATTATAGGCATTACCCGGATAAAAATTCATGTACGACAGCCGGATATAGCCGTCTCCTTCGCTTCCCGTAATGGCAGGATTACCTATCATTGCCATCTGATAACCAGGTCCGTAACCAGATAACTGGCCCGGAGCTTTCAGTGGGATGACCAGGAGCACGATCAGTAATAACCGGAGCTGTTTTGACATAAACGACAATACTGCAATATCAACGTAATGATGACGTTATTATTTCAAAAAGTTAACAAACATAAAGCACATTTCTATCTTTGTCCATTAATAATGGCCAGAATATTCATTTTTATACCACTCTTCATTCTTTCTGTGCATTATCACATAAGTGCACAGCCGGTCAAAGACAGTTATACCTCGTCCTCTGTCCTGTCTTCAGGAATATGGTTTAAATTGGCTGTGCTGAAGGATGGCATCTACAGGATTGATTATTCAAAACTGAAACAGATTGGGATCGCTGAACCAGCCAATGTAAGGATCTATGGAAACAACTACGGCCAGCTCTCATATTATAACGATGATCCAAGACCCGATGATCTGACAGAGATCGCTTTATATACCGAGACCGGAACTGACGGGATATTCAACGAAGGTGATTACCTCCTGTTTTACGGCCAGGGAACCGGGAGATGGAAGTACAATACTGCCTCCGGAGATTTTGATTTCTTCAGGCATAATTATTCCGACACGGCTTTCTATTTCATCACCTCAGCGGTCACTCCTGGAAAGAGATTGTCAAATTCTGAAGAACCCGCCGGATCACCTGACTATTTCTCTTCAGAATCTGACGCTCTGTTTATCCACGAACAGGAGAGCGAGAACCTTATAAAATCAGGCAGGGAATGGTATCAGCCTGTATCAGCCCTTACCGGAACTGCCATAGATCCTGAATTCTCTGATCTCGTTGCCGGTGAAAAAATAAAGATAAGGATCAGGGTAGTTGCCAGGGCCCCTGTCTCGACCGTTTTCAGGTTCCATGAAGGAACAACAATCCATAAAAATATCCAGGTACAGGCAGTAAATCTGTACGACTATACCGGAACATATGCCCAGATTTCTGATTCATCCGGTTCAATTACACCGTTGTCATCATCGCCGGAATTTGAAATCAGGTTCTTTAATAACGGCGAATCATACGCAAATGGATGGCTCGATTTTGTCAGGCTTCAGGCAAGGAAGCAGAACAAATATGACGGACATACATCATATTTAACAGATTCCAGATCTGCAGGTCCCGGGAGGATAACTGAGTTTATGGTAAACACTCCAGCCGGCAATCCTTTTGTATGGGACATTACCGATCCTGTTAATCCAAAGAGGATCAGCTATATTAGGGATGGCGGCAACATTAAATTCAAAGCCTCATCAGATACTCTTAAATCATATGTCCTGTTCAGTGAGACAAACTACCTGACACCAATAATCAAGACAGTCCCTGTGCAAAACCAGGATCTTCATGGTTCAGATCCGGCAGATATGATAATTGTGACGCATCCCTGGTTCAGAAAATATGCTGAAGAACTTGCTGACCTGCATCTGTCAAACAGCGGTCTTATTTCACAGGTGGTGACCCCTGAAGAGATATATAACGAGTTTTCAGGAGGTGTCCCTGATATTGCTGCATTAAGGAATTTTGCCCGCATGAAATACCTTAAACAGTCCGGGACAGGGCATCCTCTGAGATATTTCCTGCTTTTCGGAGATGGTTCCTTTGAAAATAAGACCCTTCCGCCAAGAAATCCTAATTTCATTCCCACTTACCAGTCGCAGAATTCAAATATAATTGTATCGTCATTCACATCGGACGATTTCTATGGGCTGCTCGAGGATGGTGAAGGAGAGGCTCAGGGGACAGAAGATATTGGTATTGGCCGCCTGCCGGCTTCTGATACTTCCCAGGCACGTATACTGGTATCAAAAATCAAAAGGTATCTTGATCCTGGCAATCAGGGAGACTGGAAAAACATAATCTGCATAACTGCTGATGATGAAGACGGGAATACCCACATGTCTGATGCAGAAGGGCTGTCATCACTCCTGAGAGACAGTGTTCAGTCATTTAATGTCGACAAGATCTATCTCGATGCCTTTAAACAGGTTACATCAGTTAACGGCCAGTCTTATCCCGATGTGGTTAAAGCTATTAATAACCGTATAAATTCAGGATGCCTCATTTTTAATTATGTCGGACATGGAAGCGAGAATGGACTTGCCCATGAAAGAGTGGTAAAAACTGAAGACATAAACTCCTGGAAAAACGGTGCAAGACTTCCCCTGTTCATTACTGCCACATGCGAATTCAGCAGGTTCGATGATGTGGAAAAGGACATAATTACGGGTGAATGGAAAATAAAAACCTCAGCAGGCGAGATGGTACTCATGAATGAGAACGGCGGAGGAATAGCATTGATGTCTACTACCCGTGTCGTATATTCGGCACCCAATTATTTCCTCAACAAAAACATATACAATTATGCTTTTGACCGTGATTCTTCAGGCAATGTCCTCAGGTTAGGCGACATTATCAGGCTGGCAAAAAACAGTTCGGGAAGCGGGGCAAATAAAAGGAATTTTTCCCTGCTCGGCGACCCGGCTGTAATACTGGCATATCCATGGCACGGACAGGTAGTGACAGATTCCATCAACCATACAAGTGTCACCGGCGGCAGTGACAGCCTTAAGGCATTATCACAGGTAACTATTTCCGGACATATTGAAAATACCCGTGGAATGACCCTTAGCAACTTTGACGGGATTGTCTCTCCGGTTGTTTATGATAAGGTGTCAACCATCAGGACACTGGCAAATGATGGCGGACAAACGATGAAATTTGATCTCAGGAACAATATTCTTTTCAGCGGTAAGACAACAGCCACCAATGGAAATTTCAGCTTTACCTTCATAGTACCGAGAGATATAGATTATTCGTATGGTTCAGGTAAAATAAGCTATTATGCCAACGATCCATCCCGGGATATGAATGGAAGCTTTTCAGATTTAGTTGTCGGGGGATTCGCTGAAACAACTGTAATTGACACTGTCGGCCCTGATATCACCTTGTTTATGAATGACACTCTTTTCAGAAACGGCGGGATAACAGACAATAATCCCCGTATGCTTGCAATTATCGAGGATAAGGGGGGAATAAATACGACCGGTTCAGGAATCGGGCACGATCTGACAGCATACCTCGATAATGACAGGAATAAGTCGTTCGTTCTGAATAATTATTTTGAAAATGACTTCGATAACTACAGGAGGGGAAAAATCGTATATGATCTTTCTGATCTGACTGAAGGAAGCCATTCTCTCACAATAAAAGCATGGGATAATTACAATAATTCCTCAGAAGAGTCAATCATGTTTCTAGTTGAAACTGACGGAAAATTCATTCTGAAAAACCTGATCAACTATCCGAATCCGATAGTGAATGATACAAGGATAAGCACTGAGCATAACAGACCGGATGAGGAATTTGAAGTCACTGTCAGTATTTTTGACATGAGCGGGAGAATCATCAGGATCATAAAGACATCGATGTATTCCACCGGTTATCAGCTCGCTCCTGTTGTATGGGATGGCAACAGTGAATCCGGACAGAGAGCCGGAAGAGGTATCTATCCGTATCGCGTGACGATAAGAACGAGCAGTGGTGAAACAGCAGCGGGCTCGGGAAGAATGATCATTTTATAACCATTACACAATAAGACAGGTAAAAAAATGTTTTATATTTGCACATTCGCAGAATCAGAATGAAAAACAGGACGATAATAGTATTGCTATTCTCAGCAGCCTTTTCAGTCGGACCATGGCTTTACAGTCAGGATAGCAGCGGCGAACTTAATGCCATACAGACAGTAGTTCCGTTTCTTACGATTGCTCCTGATTCAAGGGCAGGCGCTATGGGCGATGCCGGTGTGGCTACCTCACCTGATGTTTACAGCATGCACTGGAATCCTTCAAAGTTTGCATTTATCGATGGTAAGGGAGGTATCGGTATCTCTTATTCTCCCTGGCTGAGGAATCTGGTTCCCGATATCAATATAGCCTATCTGTCAGGATATTACAGAATAGATAAGAAGCAGGTTATTAACGGAAGCCTTATCTATTCATCCCTGGGTGATGTTTCTTTCACTGATGATTTCGGTAATCCGGAGAGGACATTTAAACCCAATGAATGGTCATTTGATCTGGGTTATTCAAGAAAATTTACAGATAATTTTGCGGGAGGAATCGCTTTCAGGTTTGTATACTCCAACCTTACCGGGGGATTTTATTCGGGAGGTGTCGCAACAAAACCTGGCACCTCTGTTGCTGCCGACATTTCTGCATACTATCAGAAAAATTTAAACCTGTTTAGCAAGGATGTGTTGCTTGCATTCGGAGGCAACATTTCAAACATAGGATCAAAAATGAGCTATTCAGATTCCCAGACATCCGATTTCATCCCGATCAACATGCGGATTGGTACAGCATTCAATCTGAATCTTGATGCCTATAATAAAATTACCCTGACAATAGATATAAACAAATTGCTGGTTCCGACTCCTCCGTATTACAGCATTACGAATTCTGACAGCATTATTGCAGGGAAAGATCCTAATGTTGCGGTTCCTGTTGCCATCTTCCAGTCTTTCTATGATGCCCCCGGCGGTTTTAAAGAAGAGCTTCATGAATTGACATATTCATACGGGGCAGAATACTGGTATAATGAGCAATTCGCAATAAGGACCGGATATTTCCATGAGAATGAGACCAAAGGCAACCGGAAATATTTTACAGCTGGAGCCGGTTTCAGGCTGAGCGGATTTACTATCGATTTTTCCTACCTGATGCCACTGGTTCAGAATCATCCGCTTGCCCGTACATTGCGCTTCTCCCTTTCTTTTGACATCAGCGCTTTAAGGAACGCAACCAAATCGCGTACATGAATCCCAGGATAGGCCAGGGTATTGATTTTCACAGGCTTGAAAAAGGTTTGAAATTATGGCTTGGAGGTATCCGTATCCCTTCAGAAAAAGGATGCATTGCCCATTCCGACGGTGATGTACTTCTTCATGCCATCTGTGATTCACTCCTTGGAGCTGCAGGATTGCCTGACATAGGGAACCATTTCCCAGACTCCGATCCTGAATTTAAAAATATCCGAAGCACGATATTACTGGAAAGGACATATAATATTATACGTAAAAAAGGTTA
>CAYNGW010000056.1:0-10791 GCA_964396955.1 uncultured Rikenellaceae bacterium
TATGTTTCAGGCTTGTTATTATTCCACTCATATATTCAAATATTCGAGGACGAATGTTTCTGGTCAGTATATTTTCCCTTTTAAATACAGCAAAAACAAGATGAACGTACATCTGGGTAAATGCTCCTGGTTTCATATTCGGATATCTTAAAAATGCAGCTACACAAATTTATAAAAACCCATAATACTTTCAAAATTTTTAATTATATGCCTTATCCCTTACGGGGAATTAATAATATTTGCACATAATATTCTACAATACCGGGATCCCCTACGGGGGAAAAATGATGAACAAAAAGATATGCTGTCACGGTACCGGCATCCCCAACTGGGAATGAATAAATCAGAATGATTTATTCATTCTACTTTGTCGTATCCCGTGCAGGGAAAAGGAATGTGTCTGGTAATTAATTGCTCTGAAACACCACGATCCTGGCCTTTCCGTATTTCTTTGCCCAGCCTATGACCGGTTCACCGGTAAAAACATATTATAGGCAGCCGGGAACTCAATAACCTGATATGGTATTTCCGGACCCATGCTCGCGAGCATCTCATTGAATGATTCAATATTATAGTCATGCCCTCCGGTGATAACAAGGATACGAATTGGTTTCGGAGGAGTCATAGCTGAGAAAGCAGATGGATATGAAAGAAATAAAATTAAGAAAGCAAGCAGAATTCTCATATTTAAATCATTTTAAGCCCATTACGCCCCCTCATTACTTTAGCAGAAAGGATAACTTTTTTGGCCCCTCTCCCCTGGGAGAGGGATTGGGGTGAGGTTACTTTTTCGGCGACTCATAATCTGTTCTCAGCACTCTGAACTCGGTACGTCTGTTTATCTGGTGAGCTATCTCCTTCTGCTCTTCGCTGGCCAGACCATTTATATATTGCTCTGAAAGGGTTGTGCCGGTTTTCAGGAAAGCGGCCTGGGTGACGACAGAAGCATCAACAACCTTGGGACTTGATTCACCGTAACCTTTTGCAGAGAGTCTTTCAGTCTCAATACCTTTTTCGATAAGATACTGAACGACTGACTGGGCACGTTTCTGTGAAAGATCATAGTTATATTCTTCCGTATCACGCGAATCAGTATGAGACATAAGCTCAATGGTCACATCCGGATTGTCATTCAGCGTTTCGACTAGTTTGTCAAGAGAGACCATTGATTCCGGCCTCAGGTCCCATTTGTTAAAATCATAGAAGATATTCGGCAGCTCAATAGGCTTGTCGATAGCTGTCAGAAGGATTGTTACCATGAATTCGCGGCTCTTCTCCTGTCCTTTTGTTGTCTCTCTCTCCTTGCCGTTCAGGTAACCCTTCTTAGATGCAAGGAAAATATAATCAACATCAGGCTTCAGGGTGAATTTGAAATCACCTCCTGTTCCCGTTTCTGCCTGCAGGTTTGATCCGTCACTGGCAATAAGAGAAACAGTTGATCCTGAGATTGCCGCTCCTGTCTTCTCATCCTTGACAAGTCCCGTGATGCTGAACCTCAGCGGCGGGAACTCAAATTCATAAAGCTCGTCGTTGCTTCTTCCCTTGCGGGTTGAGCTGAATACTCCCCGTTCGTTCTCGTATTCAAATGTTATCCCGAAATCGTCAGCGGAACTATTTATGGGTGATTTCATATTCTGAACAATCCATGATCCGTCAGGCTGCGGAACAGCCTTGAAAATATCAAGCCCTCCCATTCCAATCAGTCCGTCGGATGAAAAATAGAGGGTCCCGTCATTCCTGACATATGGAAAAAGCTCATTACCGGGTGTATTTATATCAGGACCCGGATTTCTGGGTTTTGACCAGGCATCACCGGTACCGGCACGTGTAACCATCCAGATATCCTTTCCTCCTGATCCCCCTGCCATGTCGGACACAAAATAAAGGGTCAGTCCGTCAGACGACAGAGCAGGGTGTGCGGCGACAAGCGAATCGGGAAGTATGCCAAGGTTCTTTGGTTCGTTCCAGTTTTCGCCTGATCTTTTTGAGGACATTATGATGCATCCCTTTTTTTCACGTTTGCCTGCTTCGCATCTGGTAAAATAAATTTCTTTGTAATCACTTGTAAAGGAAGGTGTTCCATCTTCAAATTCGCTGTTGATCCCTTCAACCGGAACAGGTGTGCTCCATTTTGATTTTTTATCGAGCCGGCTTTCAAAAATATCAGTATAACCCTGGCCCGTCGCACCATGTGTTTTATTTCCTGCAGCATCTTCGCGTGAAGAAGTAAAATATATTACTCCAAAATCATCGCGCCCGAATGAAGGACTGAAGTCAGATTCTTTCGAATTCAGGTCCTTAAGTTCAGCTACCCTGTAGACTTCGGGATTTCGCTGCCATTCAAGAGCCAGTTCGCAGGCTCGTATCTCCTGGTCGGCTTTTGCATCGGAAGGAGCGATTTGCTTGTATTTTTTAAGTTCGTCTATTGCAAGCTGGTATTTACCGTTCTTCTTCAGGGAAGCAGCATACCAGTACTGAGCTTCCGGCTTTGTAGCTGCTGATTTCACTGCAAGCTTGTACCAAGTCTCTGCATTCTTGGGATCATTGACCAGGCGGTAGCATTCGGCAATCATGAATATGAGCTCCGAGCGGGATACCTTATCTGATTTCTTAGTTTTTGAATAGGTATCCTTGAAGAGATCGATAGCGTTAAAATATTCTCCTGCATCGAAGGATGCATAAGCCCTGTCAGCTTTCCTTTTCTGGGCAGGAGATTCCTGTAACGGAATCATAATCAACAGCAATAATAACAACGAAAATCTCTTCATAGTACCTTTGCCTAACAAACCATAAAAGTAATTATTTTATGGAGAGAATGATGTCATCTACAAACGTTCACGGGATATAAATATTATAAACCGAAAGTAACATAAAAAATATGATTGACTGTAAAGTTACCAAGCACTTCGGACTCAAATCGGATTTTCTTATTGAGTTTTGTAAACACCACTTCCATTCGATTTTCAAATTTATTACCGGTAAATATATTAGTCTCTTTAGGATCTTTTACAGCTTTTCCTGTTTTGTGCAATGAGACACCCTAATCAGGATTTTCAATGATTGAGACGATCTTCTGTTGTGCTTGAGAGTTCAACAACCATCTGTTTATACTCACGATTATACTTTCTTCTTTTCTTCATATACGTTAAATTAAGCATTTTAGCTTAACTTACTATCCGGATATATGTAGCAGTTCCATAGTTCAGGATTATTGATTAAAACAAATTAATACATTTAAGCCGAAAAATGAGAATCTGTTAAGATAAACACTATCACGAACTTATAAAGCAGCCATGAATTAATAAGATATGAAAAACGAATACACTCCTCATGCGTGGGAATCTGTGAGTTGCCCTTTTTGTAATTCAAATAAAAATAAACTATATGAAAAATATGGGCCAAAGCTTCAATATTCGTATGTAAAATGTTTAGAATGTGGAGTGATCTATCAAAGTCCAAGGCCAAAACATGACGAAATATTTATAAAAGATGCTTATGAGAACTATGAAGGCTATATTCCTGATTATGTTATTTCTCAAGAGTCTTTGGATAGCTGGGATAAAGAACTAAAGGAGATTTTAAAGTTTGATAAAAAAAGAACTGGCATTCTTGATATTGGTTCCTGTATGGGAGACTTTTTAAAAGCTTCTCAAAAATATTACAATAATTGTATTGGGGTTGATATAGCTGAAAACATGGCTGAATATGTTGAATCAAAGCTTAATATTAAAGTCTATATCGGTACATTTATTAATACTGATTTCAAGGAAAAATTTTCCTGTGTTCACATGAGCCATGTAATTGAACATATTCCTAATCCTAAAGACTGGTTTGTAAAAACAAAGCATATACTTGATGACAATGGTATTTTAGCTCTAAGTGTTCCAAATATGTACTCTCTCCCAAGAAGATTTCATTTGTTTCTTAAAAAGACCGGATTAAAAAAGAATTACTGGAAAGACAGTTCCAGAACTCCTGATCATTTATTTGAGCCAACTATTCAAAGTATGCTACGATTCATTTCTGATAACGGTTTCAAAGTTTTAGACTATTACACTTATAGCAGGAGAAACATGGCCGTTGACACTGTTTTTGATAAAATTTATAATAGAAAACTTAAACTAGGAAGTAATCTCCGGTTTTTTTAACACCTGCTTAGTTATAACATATAACAAAGGTTTTTATACTTTTAACTGTAAGTATAAATTATAGAATCACATCATAGGCACTTTTTACAAGGAAAATTAAATAATGATGAGCGTAGCAAATGCCTACGCTCATCTCCTGAAAAATCCGATATTTAAAACACCTAACTATCTGGTAAATAGCAACTCTCTGTATTTGGGCAGCGGCCAAATCTCGTTATCTACAATCAGTTCAAGCTTATCAATATGAGACCGAATCTCCTCCAGATAGGGCTTAACCTTCTTCTCATATACCAGAGCCTTTTTAAATAAATCATCAATCACATTGGCTTTCTTCCGCTCCTCAACCATATCGTTGACCAGCTTCTTAATACTTGAAATATGATCGGAAATGGTTATAATCATTTCCTTGCGGGCACTTGCAAGCCGTTCATATTCAAGATCATTGAAAACTACCTTCAATCCTTTTACATTTTCGAGCAATATCGTCATGTAACTGATTGCAGTAGGTACAATATGATTTATTGCGAGGTCGCCAAGAACCCTTGCTTCAATCTGGACTTTCTTGGTGAATTTCTCATATTCAACTTCTACGCGGCTTTCGAGTTCTTTATCAGTAAATACTTTAGTTTCAGTCAGCATTGTCCTTGATTTTTTTGTAAGGTAAAGACTTATTGATTCAGGTACACTTGAAAGATTACACAATCCTCTTCTCTTAGCTTCAGCATGCCATTCCTTACTATAATTATCTCCTTCAAACATAACCCTTTCTGATTCAAGTATGTATTTTTTCAATACTTGGAAGATAGCTTCATCCTTGTTCCTTCCTTTCTTAATTATCTGATCCACTTCTTTTTTAAATTGAGTCAACTGATAGGCCACTGCTGCATTCAGGACAATCATGGAAGCACCGCAGTTAGCTGATGAACCCACTGCCCTGAATTCGAACCTGTTACCGGTAAAAGCAAATGGAGATGTACGGTTTCTGTCAGTATTGTCGAGAAGTATTTCAGGAATCTTTCCTACTCCAAGCTTAAGTTCTGTTTTTTGAGCTGGCGTCATCTTTTTGTCAGTTACTTTACTGGTTATATCCTCAAGTATGTTTATCAGATAAGTACCAAGAAAGACTGAGATTATTGCAGGTGGAGCCTCATGACCACCAAGCCTGTAAGAGTTTGACTCGTTCATTACTGATGCACGGATAACATCATTGCTGTCATTAACAGCTTTAATAACATTTACCAGAAATGTAAGAAACTGAAGGTTTGTCTTAGGATTTTTACCCGGTGATAAAAGATTGACACCTGTGTTCGTAGCAAGTGACCAGTTATTGTGTTTCCCTGAACCATTTATTCCGGCAAATGGTTTTTCATGAAATAACACTCTGAATTTATGCTTGCGCGCAACCTTCCTCATAATATCCATAAGCAATTGATTATGATCTACAGCCAGGTTTACTTCCTCGAAGATGGGGGCACATTCAAACTGATTCGGAGCTACTTCATTATGACGGGTTTTAACTGGTATTCCGAGTTTATGGGCTTCATATTCGAAGTCTTCCATAAAAGCCATAATCCGTTCCGGAATAGATCCAAAATAATGGTCAGAAAGCTGCTGATCTTTTGATGATTGATGTCCCATCAGGGTTCTTTCAGCAAGCACTATGTCGGGTCTGGCATTATATAAAGCATCATCAATCAGAAAGTATTCCTGTTCACAACCAAGGGTTGCTATTACTTTGGTTACATCCTTATCAAAATACTGGCATATTTCAACTGCCGCTCTGTCAAGTTCAGACAAAGCCTTGAGCAGTGGCGCTTTGTAATCAAGAGCTTCTCCGGTCCATGAAACGAATATTGTTGGTATACACAGAGTTGTTCCAACAATAAAAACAGGTGATGAAACATCCCATGCGGTATAACCTCTTGCTTCAAAAGTATTACGGAGACCTCCGCTCGGGAAACTTGATGCATCCGGTTCCGACTGAACCAAAACTTCACCTGAAAATTTTTCTACAACATGCCCGTTGTCTCCTAACTCAATGAATCCATCATGTTTTTCAGCAGTTCCATCTGTAAGCGGGTGAAACCAGTGAGTATAATGTGTTGCACCTTTCTCGATTGCCCATGCTTTAAGACCTGTTGCAACCTGATCTGCCTCTGTCCTGGATAGGGACTTCCCTTCATTTATAGCACGTTTCACTACCTTATATGCCTCCTTTGAAAGGTAGCGTTCCATTTTAGGAAGATCGAAAACATTTTCTCCAAAATATTTAGAAACAATTTTTGAAGCTAAGTTAATTTCAAGAGGCATCCTGTTTAATAATTCTTCCAGTGCCTTAAATCTCAATGTCGCCATAATACAGTTAAAATTAGTTTTTTCAACTTCTGGCGGCAAAAATACAGATTTTTTCATGATATACCTTAAAAAATACCCTCTGAATAAAACTTATACGATTTTTTAAAAAAGCCCCCTGTTTTTTTGACCTTTAAATAAAAACTGAGCAATAATCAAAGAGGTTATCGAAACGATAACCTCTTATTCTTTTATGCTTGGTTTGAATTTTTAATTATCATAATAAAGGGCAAATTCGAATGGATGAGGACGAAGAGAAAGTTCGAGAATTTCATTTTTCATTTTATAATCTATATATGTTTCAATTACATCCTCTGTAAATACTCCTCCTTTTGTAAGGAAGTCATGATCTTTTTGAAGCGCCAGCAATGACTCAGTAAGGGTACCTGGAACATTTTTGATCTGGACTTTATCATTTGCGGAAAGTTCATAAATATTTTCATCTAAAGGTTTACCCGGATCAATCTTATTTTCAATACCATCAAGTGCTGCCATAAGCATTGCCGTGAAGGTAAGGTATCCGTTACATGTAGGATCCGGACAACGAAACTCGAAACGTTTGGATTTCGGATTGTTTGAATACATTGGTATTCTGACTGCAGCGGATCGGTTCCGTGCAGAATATACAAGGTTAACCGGTGCCTCAAAGCCCGGTACCAATCGACGATATGAATTTGTGGTTGGCGCCGCAAACGCCAGTAATGCCCCTGCATGCTTCAAAATACCGCCTATTGCCCATAATCCTTCCTGGGTCATCCCAGCGTATCCTTTCCCCGCAAAAAGATTTTTACCTTCTTTCCATATTGAAAAGTGAACGTGCATCCCGCTTCCGTTATCAAGAAAAATAGGTTTTGGCATAAATGTCACTGTTTTGCCATGTCGTAAAGCCACATTTTTAATGATATACTTGTACCACATTAACTGATCGCTCATCGTTAAAATATCACTATACTGCATATCAATTTCGCTTTGACCTCCGGTAGCCACCTCATGATGATGGGCTTCCACCTTGATGCCGATCTTTCGCATTTCTGCCACCATTTCAGCCCGTAAATCACTATAAGTATCGGTTGGACTTACGGGAAAATATCCTCCTTTGTAACTGGGTTTATAGCCGAGGTTAGGTTCCTCAATACGGTTTGAATTCCAGGCGCCTTCGACTGAATCAATATGATAAAAACCTGTATTCTGTTTTTGATCAAACCGGATCTCATCAAATATAAAAAACTCCGGTTCAGGTCCAACATTTGCTACATCACCAATACGGGATTTTTTAAGATATTCAACACCTTTCTTGGCTATGTCACGGGGATCCCGGGTGTAAGTTTCCAGTGTAACAGGATCAAGAATATCTGCTATAACACTGATAGTAGGTTCTTTAAAAAATGGATCTATTTTAGCAGTTGATGGATTCGGAATAGCCAGCATATCAGACTTATGAATGTCCTGCCAGCCTCTGATAGAGGATCCATCAAAGCCCAGACCTTCTTTAAAGGTATCTTCATCCCATAAGTCAATGGGATAACAACAATGTTGCCATGTTCCTAGTAGATCAACAAACTTAAGATCAACTGTTTCAGCTCCATGTTTCTTTGCGAAATCTAGAAATTCTTTTGGTGTCATAAAAATGTAATTAGAAGTTATTACTGCAGATTATGTATAAGATTGCGTACTGATCTATTCAATAATGTAAAATCCTTTGTCTTTCATTGAATTAAATACTAAACCAATTAAAAATTAACTATTTTTGCGTAAAAATAACTATTTTTTAATAATCACCCCTATTTTTATATACTTATTTGTAATATATTCTACATTTTTTAATCTCTACCCCCTATTTTTACACCCTCAGATATAAAATATCGATATTTTTAAGCAGAGCTCATCATTTTTATAAAGAGACCTGATATTAAACCACTCCATTGCTAAATCCTTTATCTCCCGGAGATAATTCTATACCCTGTTTTTTAATTGAAATTTGTTATATTTGTCGCCTGAATTAAAAAAGCGCGATTTTATATAATTATTAAAAAGCATATTAATGTCAGCAATTCAATTTTTAAGGGAAAAAGCAGGTGTTCTGGTTGCCGCAATCATTGGTCTTTCACTTTTCCTGTTTGTGGTGAGTGATTTTTTTGGCAATGGAAGAGGACGGAGAAGGCAGGAAAGAAAGTATTACGAGATTGGCCAGATAGCCGGAGAACAGGTCTTGTACCAGGAATATGAACAAAGAGTTCAGAATCTTTTCGAGATATATAAGCTCTCAGGAGTTTCCACAATTGATGAAGCAACTGCCGAATCTGTCAGGGAACAGATATGGGAGCAGATAGTCAGGGAGAGAATCCAGGATAACCAGTACAAAGATCTTGGTATCGGAGTCAGCACTGAGGAAGTGGATGAGCTGGTTCTTGGGAACAATCCTCATCCAATTGTACAGCAGCTCTTCACCAACCGGTCAACAGGTTATTTCGATAAATCTTTCCTTGTGAACTTTCTGAAACAGCTGGAACTGGATGAGACAGCAAAAAAATACTGGCTGTTCTTTGAAAATCAGATTGTAATTGACAGGATGAGCACAAAATACAACAACCTTGTATCCAAAGGATTATATGTAACATCCAAACAGGCAGAGTTTGACAGCAAAATTGCAAATTCTACTGTTGATTTCAGCTTCATCCAGAAGAATTATGCATCAGTCCCCGACTCTTCAATTACAATCACCGACAGTGAGATTGCATCATACTATGCTGAGCATAAGAAGGATTTTAAAAGCATTGCCCTCAGAGATATTGAGTATGTGACATTTGATGTGGTTCCATCAGAAGATGATGTTAAGCAAACGGAAGACTGGATAAATAATATCAGTAAGGAATTTGCTGAAACAACTGATCCTGATCAGTTCATTAATCTTAACGCTGATACCCGTCACCAGGGGATTTTCCTTTCTTTAAACAGCGTTCCTGAGAATCTCAGGGATTTTGTAAAGAAAGAAGATAAATCAAGTGTTTTCGGACCCTACAGGGAGGAGGATTTTTATAAGATTGTCAGATTACTCGATGTTGCAGACAGACCTGATTCAGTGCATGCAAGGCATATCCTGCTGTCAGCCGGACAAACAAGGACCCTGGAAGATGCAAAAGTCATGGCTGACAGTCTGATCGGACTGATAAAAACCGGTACCCCTTTTGAATTGCTGGCAATGACAAATTCTGAGGACCAGGGTTCTGCGCAAATAGGCGGCGACCTTGGATGGTTCCAGGAAGGCATGATGGTCACACCTTTCAATGATGTCTGTTTTACAGGTAAAAAAGGAGAAATAACTACTGCTGAAACAACATTCGGTATCCATATAATTGAAATCCTTGATCAGTCAAAAAAATCACGGAAATACAATATAGGTTCCGTTGACAGAAAGATCATTGCCAGTTCGACCACCAACCAGAGAATTTACAGCCATGCGAGCCAGTTCGCAGGGACGAACAGCACCTATGAAAAATTCAATAGTGCAATTGCTGAGCAGAATCTTAACAAGAGGATTGCTAATAACGTCACTCCGCAGCAAAAAACACTTCCCGGACTTGATAATCCAAGAGGTCTGATAATTTCGCTGTTCACGGCCGAAAAAGGTAAGATTGTGCTGGATGCAAGTCAGCAGGCTGTTTTTGAGGTCGGCGACAAGTATGTAGTTGCTTTCTGTACCGAGGCGCAGGAAGAAGGGATTGCTCCCCTGAAAGATGTTGAGAATGATATCAGATTTATCCTTCTGAAAGATAAAAAAGCAGAAGTCATTTCAGCAGAATTCATAAAAAACAACCAGGAAGGAAAGACACTTGAAGATATTGCTAACACCATGGCAGTCAATGTACAGGAGGCTACGCAGGTAAACTTCAGATCATATACCGTGCCCGGTGCCGGAAGTGAACCTGCGCTTATTGCAGCAGCTTCAGCAGCCAGGCAAGGCGTTGTGGCCGGTCCTGTTAAAGGTGAAAACGGAGTATATATGATTTTTGTAAACAGCCTAACAACAAAAGAAGCCGAAGATCTGAATCTTCTGCGGGAGAGACTGACTGCTACCTACCAGATGAGGGGCAACTACGAGGCATTTGAGGCTCTTCGCAAAGGAGCAAATATTGTTGACAAAAGGTATAAGTTCTACTAGGAGAGACACCCCGTCCCTGACTGTAAACGTCAGGGACTGCCCCCTGAAGGGGGGATGCTCCCGAGTACTCGGGGGCATGGGGGTATTTAATCTTTTTTTACAATCGGTTGCAAAAGTAAATCATATTGCATA
>CAYNGW010000057.1:0-10631 GCA_964396955.1 uncultured Rikenellaceae bacterium
CGGATTTCTATGTTGCTGTTTTGAATATGACAGGGAAATAACGGTACAACGGTACAACGGTACAACGGTACACCATTGCACCATAACATTATAAGTATATTATTTTTCTAACAACACCGGTTTCCCGAATCCTGTCTTTTCAAGAGGTTTCATCTGGGTTGCCGTATCTCCCACAACTACATAATACATCTTATCAGGGACAATGTATTTTTGAGTAATAGCCTTATGCTCTTCAAGAGTCATATTCCTTATGATATCTTCCTCTTTTTTAATATAATCAGGGCTGAATCCATATTTTGTCATAGTCGATAACATTCCAAGACGATCTCCATTGGTTTCAAAACGCGTTGCATTTGACCGTATCATGCAGTTCTTGATGAATTGAAGATCCTCCGCTGAAACACCTTCCCGGTATTTCTCCATCTTTTCCTTGAATATCTTTACCGATTCAAATGTTGCGTCTGATCGTACGCTTGAGCTGGCAGTGAACGGGGCAATGGTTTTCAGTTCATTGAAGTAGCTTGAAGCGCCGTAGGTGAATCCTTTTTCTTCGCGAAGTATCTGGTTCAGGATGCTTGTGAAAGCTCCGCCGAGCCTGTAGTTTACAAAGTCGGCTTTTACGAAATCGGGATTATCCCTTGAAATTGCCGGGTATCCGATCTGGATAACCGACTGCCTTGAACCCGGGATATCAATAAAATATATTGCTGATTTTTACGGTGCAACAGGCTCAGGGTACTTGTTCAGCGTGGCCTCTTTTGCTTTCCATTCTGACTCCAGTGGCTTCAGGGCGGCAAGCGCCTCTTCCTGCGAAATATTTCCAACTATCAGGATCCTTGTCAGCGATGGCGAGAAATTCTTTTCATAATATGCTTTCAGGTCATCAACTGTGATATTGTCAATAGTCTCTTTTGTACCTTGTGAGTAGTAGCCAAAAATATGATCCTTGCCATACATCAGTTTGTAAAATGCCTGGCTGGCCACTGCTCTTGGCTGTGCTTCTGCCTGGAGGATGTAGTTTTTAGCCCTGGTATGAGCAATGGCAAATTCTGTGGAGTCCCATCTTGGTTCCAACAGTATCTCTTTCATCAGGGCGACAGTTTTACCAAAATTCCTTGATAATGTGCTGGCCCTCATTGACATATCTTCGCGCGATGCTGACATGTATATACTCGATCCCAGCAATTCAATTTCTTCTTCAAGATCCTCAGGAGTCTTGTTCTTTGTTCCCTGTGGAAGGACATTTGCAGTCAGGGCAGCAACCCCGGGCAAAGTGACATTATCCTGGAGCATGCCGCCATCAATAACAATGTTCATCTCAACAAGCGGTAATTCTTTGCTTTGAATTCCGTATACTTTAATTCCATTTGAAAGCTCTGCTTTCCATACCTCAGGAACATTAACCGCAGGCTCTTCTCCAACGCCGGGTTCAGTGGTGCGATTGATCACTGAAGCAGTCTTTAATATCTGATCATCACTTTTCTCTGCTATCTCAACCTGTGTGGCTTCATTAATATTCTCTTCCTTAACACCTGCAGGGACCGAATTATCGGCAACCATCTCAGGCTGTCCCTTCGGGACAAAACTGGTCACAATATGCGGTTTGTCTTTGATATACTGGTTATAAACCCGCATGACATCATCAAGAGTTACTGCTTTGATATTCTCAATATCCTTTTCAATGAATCCCGGATCATTGAGGAAAGTATTGTAGAATGCAAGCTGTAATCCTTTATAGAACACGCTGTTGATCCCATTATAGAAATTCACTTCACTTAGAGCCTTGACTCTCTCCACATCCTTTTCGGTGATACCGTCCTTCTCAAAACGGGCGAAAGCTTCAAACACTGCTTCTTCAATTTCCTTAAGTGTCTTGCCTTCATTAGCCCGGATCGTGATTGTAAATTCACCCGTAAGCTCGGAGGAGGAATTATATGCATTAGCATTTGAAGTAAGCTGTTTTTCCTTTATCAGCACTTTATACAAAGGTGCTTTTTTGCCGTCAGCAAGTATCCGGCCAAGGAAATCGAGGGCATAGGCATCTTTGCTATATGCTTCCGGAACCGGCCATACCATATTTATCTCCGGCACATTAGCGAAATTATCTTCATGATAAAGCTTCTTTGTTTCTGTAAGTGTTACAGGCATGGTGGTGCGGGGAGCAACCTCTCCGTGTGACTTTATCTCTCCAAAGTATTTATCAATCAGTAATTTAACCGAATCCGGATTGAAATCTCCTGCAAGCACAAGGGTTTCATTGTTTGGCCCGTAGAAATTTCCATAATATGTTCTGACATCATCAAGACTGGCATTTTTGAGGTCTTCCATCTCCCCGATGACATCCCATCTGTAGGGATGGCCTTCCGGGTAGAGGTTTTTACAAATAACATCTGTGGTAAAACCATATGGGGTATTATCAACTCCCTGTCTTTTCTCATTCTGAACAACGTTCTGCTGAATGGCAAGAAGGCGCGGAGTTACTGAATTGATGAAAAATCCCATCCTGTCAGATTCCAGCCAGAGCACTTTTTCAAGGGCATTTTTCGGGAACATCTCAAAATAGGTTGTTACATCGCGGCTGGTAAATCCGTTATTTGATCCGCCCACTCCTTCTATAATAAGATCAAATACACCAGGAGCCACATTTTCGGAACCACCGAAAAGAAGATGCTCAAAAAGATGTGCGAAACCTGTCTTCCCGGGTATCTCCCGGCTTGAACCGACATGGTACATTATTGCATAAGATATCATAGGATCGGAATGATCGGTATGGAGGATAACCTGCAGACCGTTAGGCATTATATACTTTTCGTATTCGATCTTAAGCTTATCGGTTTCAGGAGCCTTCTTACATGCCGGAACGACGAGCAAAAGGATAACTGTCAGCAATACATTACTGAAAAAACGGGATTTGTTCATGATTAAAGTTTTAATGTTATGGTAAATTATACTGTCCAAACTGATTTGCTAATTTAGGAAATTAATAGTAGACAGCAATTATAAAAAACAAAAAAACTCGCGCACTTCGAAAGACAATTTTGTGTATATTTCAAAGTATTAATAAATGCCACGATGAAAAAGATAATTACGCTCTTTTGCTTCTGTGCTTTTATTTTCACTATGACATATTCCCAGGAGAAGATCTTTCTATCGGATATTTATTCCTTCCTCGAAAATACTTCAGTATTTGAGCTGAACCAGGAGGAAGGACACACTCCCCTGATCCCATATATGTCTGTTAATGAGGCATTAATAAATGATAACTGTGATGAAGTAAACATTAGAAATGTGACAACACTGGGAACATACCGGGGTGCATTTATAATCGGTTTAAATGCCGTGTTGAGGGAACAGGTGAGATGATAATTGAACATTCTTTGATACCGAACGGTGATATGCCTGCATGGCTTCCGCGGGTGGGAGTCGACTGGATACTGAGCAGGGCGCTTGTCAATATTGAATGGTATGGAAGAGGATCTCAGGAAAACTATCCCGACAGAAAGCGCGGGTACAAAACGGGAATATATAAATCTACTGCAGTAGGAATGTACGAACCATATCTCATTCCGCAGGATTATGGTCTCAGGACTGATAACCGGTGGGTGAGGCTCACTGACAAAGATGGAACAGGACTTGAGTTCAGCGGGAACAAGCTTTTCAACTTTAATGTTCATCCTTTTTCCGCGGATAATCTTACAAAAGCACTTTACAGTTACCGGATTCAACCATTTGATGGCATAACCTTTAATTTTGAAAATGCTACCAGTGGTGTCGGATGCACAGCTGTGTCGGTATTTCCTGAATACCTGGTGATGCCGCAGCGATATGATTTCACCATTTCCATCAGGCCTGTCAGGTAAGAATCCAGGCATCCTGGCTTTTCACCCTTGTGAAAAGCATCCATTGAAAAGTGTCATCCGTTAAGCCGGAACTGCAATCTGTAAACCGGGATGTGCATTTGTTTAACGAAAGGTGTAAATTAATTCAGTAAAAACTGACCTGATCGAAGTGTTCTTAGAAGAGAATTATTTGATTGATTTTGAATTGATTATATTTGTATAACTTTTATACAAGAGGGAGTGATATGAAAGCTTTTAGATTTTTACTGGTTCTGAATCTGGCATTTATTTTCTGTCTGGCGACCGGAAATGCCCAGAGCATTTACTCGACTATCAGGATGAAGCTTCCTTCCGTCATCCGGGAGGACACGGCAAAGATCAACACGCTTACCAGAACAGGATTTAAATATCTTTCATCAAAACATCTCATGATAGATAAGGCGAAAGCCTGCATTGATACTGCTTTATATATCAGTGATAAGGAAGATATTGAAATACCGGCACTTCTCCATCTCCTGATGGCTAATTATAACCTTTTAACAGGTGATTATCTCAATGCATCAGGAGAAGCAATCCTGGCATTGGAAGAAGCTGAAGCAAGCAAAGAATACAGGACCCTTGTAAGAACTTACTACTTCCTCGGCAGTTATTATGCCCGGATCGGATTATATAACGAAAGCCTTAATAATTTTGAGCGCGGTATTAATCTTGCAAAGGGAAATGATATTAAGGGACTGATTCAAAAGGGATACGGGGGACAAGCTGATGTTCATAACAACATGGGGAACCTGAAAGAATATGAGCAGGCATTAAAGAAAATGATAGAAGCTTCACAGGCAGAAAATGATTCAGTTACTACATTAAAAGGACTTTATTTATTTGGTACGCTAAAGGGAGAAAGAAGCTGGGATTTCAAGCTTTCCGATTCATTGCTTAAGAGATCATATGAACTTGCTGTTGCGCTCAAAGACACAATGATTATAGCAAGATCCGTGGGAAACATGGGATTCTCTTACTACCTTGCCCAGGATTACAAAACTGCCCTCACCCTGTATAACAAATCGTTGCAATACGGTAAAGCTACCAATGATTATATAATGCTGTCCAATGCCTATGGAAACTTAGGCACTATCTATCGTGATATGAATAAAATAGAAAACTCTATCAGCAATTATAAGTTAGGAATTGAATACGCAAAGAAGGTTAATGACTATTATGAGCTATACTGGATATACAGGGATATGAGCAATATGTATATTAAAGCCGGGGATACCTCGAATGCATATAAGAATTATGTGTTTTACAAGCAATTCAGCGATTCAACATTAATAAAAAACAGGAACCAGTGGTTTTCTGATGCGACTATTAAGTACAAGGTAGATACCCAGCAAAAGGAGGTTCAATTATTGTCGCTGAGATTGAAGAACCAGCGTACTTTAACATTTGCCCTGGGATTTCTGATTCCGCTTGCTATTGCTACCGGATTGCTTTTTTTCAGAGGTTCAAAGCTTAAGTCCGAAAGGCGGATAAGCGAGATGAATCGCCAGATATCGGAGATCCAGCAGGCTAACCTGAGACAGCAGATGAACCCGCATTTCATCTTCAACACCCTTAATTCGATACAATACTATATGTATCAGCACGATAAGCTGGCAACAAACAATTACCTCACCAAGTTTTCAAATCTTATGCGCAAGGTGCTTGAAAACTCACAGCATACCTATATTCCTCTCAGCGATGAACTCAATGCCCTCACACTTTATCTCGAGCTTGAAAGTATAAGATTCAAGGATAAGTTTGATTATGAGATAAAAGTCGATGATGAGATAGACACGCTGATGTATAAAGTGCCTACAATGCTTATCCAGCCTTATGTGGAAAATTCCATCTGTCACGGGCTGATACCAATGGAGACCAAAGGGAAGGTTAAAATTGATATTAAGCTGGTAAATGATTATCTTACCTGCACAATTGAGGACAACGGGATAGGGCGTGAAGCAGCGCGTGAAAGAAAAACAGTGCGGGAGAACAACCATAACTCGCTGGGGACACGTATTGCGGCTTCAAGACTTGATCTGGTAAACGCACTTTACGGTTCATGCCTGAAAACTACTTATACTGACCTGAAGGATCCTGACGGAAGACCTGCAGGAACAAAAGTGGAAATGCAAATTCCGGTAATGACATGAGTAAAAAATTAAAAACTGTCATCATAGATGACGAAAATGATGCGGTGGATTTCATCTTCTCGATCATCGGTGAATATTGTCCCGGACTTGAGGTATCCGGCAAGGCATACGATGTAAGGGAAGGAGTAGAGATCATAAAGGAGATAAAACCCGACCTGGTGTTTCTCGATGTTGAGATGCCGCATGGAACAGGATTTGACCTCCTCACTAATTTTCCGGAAAAGGAATTTGATGTTGTGTTCATCACCGCATTCAACCATTATGCGATCAAGGCGATAAAGTTCAGCGCTGTGGATTATATTCTTAAGCCTATAAATATCAACGAGTTCATAGAAGCAGTAAATAAGGTGATGCAGAAACGGTCAAGCAGTATGTTCAGAGGTAATGAGAACATTAAGGCGCTTCTTGAGAATCTGAGGACGGGAATTCCTTCCCGTCTGGGTATTCCTACTTCCGACGGAATGGAGTACCTTAATCCCAAGGATATTATCCGTATTGAGGCTGACCGGAGCTACTCGTGGTTCTACATTACCGGGAACCGTAAGATACTTGTATCCAAAAACCTTAAGGAGTTCCAGGACCTGCTCAGCGACCGGCATTTTTTCAGGCCTCACAATTCATATCTTATCAACCTGAAATACGTAAAAAAATATATTCGCAGGGAAGGAGGGTACATTGAAATGCAGGACGGGTCGGAGATACCTATTTCACGGAACAGGAAAGACCTGTTCCTGGTTCATATGGCAAGATTCAAGGGTTGAATTAAAAATACATCAGGCGGGGGAAATACAAAAAGGGGCTTTCTGTGAGAGCCCCTTTTCGCGTTAATTATACTAAAACTAAAATGTAGGGAAGAGCTGGAACGCTCTTCATTTTACTGCCAGAACTTCTTCAGTGTTTTTGAAGAGGAACGGAAAATAGGCAGCAATAAGTTTTGTGTTTTCAACATCGGTGCCCGTACCGCGTGAAAGCACTTTCTGATGGTAATACTGGAAGTTGTCAAGGTCGTCGTTGGAGGTCATATACCCGTCTTTTTCAAGTTTTTTATCAAGTCTTTCGACTCCGAGATAATGACCGTTGCAAACATACTGTATCGACAGCATATCGGTCAGTACATAATACTTCTTGCATTTGAAAGTCTTTTCAACTGCAATGGTTGTCTTCAAACCTGTATTCTGGTAAGTGACTGTAAACGCCTTGAGCTCTTTCCCGTTAATCATCACGGGATTGTCGAGCGATTCAATTTTGTAGTCACCAAGGACTGAATGTGTTTTTCCTTCTGCAACAACTTTTGTTGCAAAAGATGCAGTACAGAAAGCGATAATGAGTACTGCGGCTGTGATAAATCTTTTCATGGCTTAATAAATAATTAATTAATACTTAAAAACTCTTTTTACTGTCCGTGTATTGATTTGTATCTTCATAATCATATCATTACGAGATCTAAATTATACAATGCATCAATACATAATAGTGCTGGTTTCCGGAATGCGATTCCCGGTTAACGGATTGCAGAAAACAGTATTCAGGAAGGAGATGGGAGGGTGTTTTCCCTATAGGCGGACAAGATAAATATCAAAATAATACCGTATATATGCAATCCGGGTATCATCAGGGGAGAATGTAACGGTGCCTTCATAAACATAATCTCTTTCCAGGTCGATTATTGCTTTGGCAGCAGTACCTGTATTTATTATGTGTCACCGGCTTTTCTAAGAACCGGGAGGCAATCCGGAGTAACCGGTAACTACACTTATCTGCCATCCGTCGTACCTGTTATTAAGGTTATCACGGGTATTGAAGACTCTGCCGTTTATGAAGTATATTATTCCACTTACAGCTACAACTGCACAGCCAATGACTGCAGCAGCAGCCAGGGGCACAAGAATCATCCCTCCCAGTACCTTCAGGGGTCCTCCGCTGAATAAAGTCAGAGATTCAATTAAAAAAGGTGTCATGTATATTGTGCCGGCAACTCCTGCACCTGTTATGAACGGCCCCGATACCTTTGAAAATACTGACCTTACATGAATTTTGTCAATATCATTGATAAGGACTGTGCTGGTACCGATACTTATCACTGAATCATTCAGAATATCTAATTTGCCTTTGATCTTTTTCTTTCCAGCCTGATAGGATCGCACCTTCACATTGGTACCTTCCTTTATTCTTTTTTCAACCGGTTCAGGTTCTGGCAACTGAGCTTCAATAATGTCAATTGCAATGGCCAGCGGCAGCTCTGCAAGGGTGCTTGGTGATGTGCCTCTGTATCGTTCCCTTGTCAGCAGAAGGTACTGATCCTGTCCGGATAAGCCCGGGATAAATACCTGCAGAGTTAAAAACAATATCAGTTTTTTCATCATAAAATCCTGTTGGTTCTTCTGCTTAAGTCTTTAGATGACAAATTTTTACAAATTTACGCATCTGTTAATTAAAAGTCAATTCAATTTTTCCCCTTTGTGTCCCTCGTGGTTTATTTTCCCTCGGAGGAGGCCATACGCTTGCCTTAAAAGCCGATGGTACACTCCGGGCATGGGGAGAGAACCAGGCGGACCAGCCTGGCAACGGAGGCACATCGGATGTATACACACCGGAACAGGTAGGCCTCACTCCGAATCTCGAATAAACCTTTTTTCATGACTAAACCCAGTCACGACTGGTACTGATAAAGGTTACGAGCAATAGAGTTTGCAATATCAGGAAGGGGGATTATTATATTTTTAAGGTTTCTCCCTCAGACTTGGCAATGATCACTGCCCCGCAGGTATCTCCATAAACATTAATGGAAGTTCTGAACATATCAAGTATCCTGTCAACTGCAAGGATCAGTCCGATTCCCTCAAGAGGCAGACCAACAGCGTTAAGAACAACCGCCATCATTACCAGTCCTGCCATCGGTATTCCGGCTGAGCCTATTGCGGCAAGTAATGCAGTGAAAATTACAATAAGCTGCTGGCCGAAAGAAAGTTCAATCCCGTATGCCTGTGCAATAAACATGACTGCCACACACTCATAGAGTGCCGTGCCATTCATATTGACAGTTGCGCCAAGAGGAAGGGTAAAACTAGCAATTTTACTTGAGACGCCGTCTTTTTCCATCACAGCCTCCATGGTCAGAGGTAATGTTGCATTGGAAGATGAAGTAGAAAAAGCTGTTAATAATGGTGTAGCCATGTTTTTGAAGTGTCTGATCGGATTCGATCTGCCAAGGAACTTTACGAGAAGAGGCAGAGTAATAAAACCATGTATCACCAGACCTGCCAGGACTGTAATAAAATATAGTCCAAGCCGGCTGATTATTTCACTTATCTCATTTCCCATCTGGATCTGCTGTGAAATAACCTTTGCAGAAATGCTGAAGATGCCCAGGGGTGTGAATTTAATTACAAAGAGCGTTATTTTCATTATCACATCCAGGGAGGCATTCAGTACATCCATCAGCAAAAGACGGGGTTTGTCCTGTATTCTTGTGATAAAATAACCAGAAAGGATCGCAAAGAAGATTATCGAAAGCATATTCCCCTGATTCATTGCTTCAAAGATGTTTGACGGGACTATTTTGATAAGGGTCTGGCCGAAACTCTCTGAAGCGACGGATACATCCTCCAGCTTCACCTGGAGTCCAAGCTCAGCTCCAACACCAGGTTGAATAACCTGGACAAGCAAAAATCCCGTTACGATAGCCAGTAAAGTAGAAAAAATATAATATCCCATAGTCTTCAAACCAAGCCTTCCAAGATTTTCAGCTGTGCCAACGCTTGCAACACCCGTCGAGATTGAAAGGAGGATCAGCGGTATAATGATCATGTTCAGCCCGCGTAAAAAGACTTCACCAATCCAGTTGGTGAACCTGGCATAATCAGGAAATAAATAACCGAAAAAGCCGCCCAGCACCAGGGCAATAAGTATCTGATAATGAAGAGCAACTGAAAACTTCCTTTTTGTCATTTTAGCTATTTTTATCCCATTTACTAATAGAATTAGCCGGGAGCAATTTTTTTTGCCGGAAGATAATCAAAAGACAACAATAGTAAACACATCGATCGGGATTACTCGCTTTGCTTGTGATCACTCATTGGGGAGCTTCAATTGTATTAACCTTTAAAGAGCTTATTAAATTATGTATTATACCTGTCTTGTCGTTTATACATCTGATCAGGGAAAAGTTTAACTTCAGATCACTTCACCTTTATACCATCATCATTGCTGTCACAAATATTTTTCTGGTGGTGTTTATTATTAAGTAAGCTCCGGGACTTGCAGTTTAACCAGATTAAAATCAGGCAATTGTATTATTGACTTTGTTTATTAGTATATTTACATTATGAAAAATGAAATAACTATTCCGGATCATCTTCCTGTTTTAAAAGAGGAAGGTTCAAAAGCTGCTGCTAAGCGCAGAGAAGAGTATTCACTTGTCAGAGATTTACAGGCAAAGGAATATAACGAAGCAATTGCACACAGACTGGCAAAAGAGAGCAAGAGTAAAGATAAAAGCAGTTCAGATATGGAAATACAGAAGTTATGCGCTTCCACCGATGATGAAATCAGCAGCTCATAAAGAAAAGAAATCAGGGTTGCAGATCAAACGCTCAAACCATCC
>CAYNGW010000058.1:0-10436 GCA_964396955.1 uncultured Rikenellaceae bacterium
ATTCCCCTCCCCTTAAAAGCACTATGGTATTCCCCGGCAAAAATATGCCTGGTCAGTCCTCTTGCTTTTATTTCAATCCTACGTACTTTTTTTAATAAGTCTGATTCTTCCATCTTCTACGGAACTTCAACAACATTCAGAATTTCAGCAATTATCTTGTCCTGATTAACGTTCTCAGCTTCAGCCTCATAGGTCAGGCCAATCCTGTGTCGCATTACATCGGGGCAGATTGCCCTGACATCTTCAGGAATGACATAGCCTCTGCGGCGAATGAATGCAAATGCTTTGGCGGCAAGTGAAAGGTATATTGAAGCACGGGGTGATGCACCGTATGATATCATGTTTGTAAAAGCGGGCAATCCGTATTTTTCAGGATTACGGCTGGCAAAAACGATATTCAGAATATAATTTTCAATCTTCTCATCCATATATACTTCCCTGACAATATCCCGCGCTCTTGTTATGTCATTAGTTTTCAGGACCGGATTTGTTTTCGGGAAATCCTTTGCCAGGTTTTCCCTGATTATAAGCTTTTCCTCGTCCATTGAAGGATAATCGATGAGTACTTTCATCATGAATCTGTCAACCTGGGCTTCAGGAAGAGGGTAAGTTCCCTCCTGTTCTATCGGGTTTTGTGTGGCGAGGACAAGAAAAGGATCATCAAGCCGGAATGTGGATTCCCCGATTGTGATCTGTCGCTCCTGCATTGCTTCAAGGAGTGCACTCTGTACTTTCGCAGGCGACCGGTTTATTTCATCAGCAAGGATAAAATTCGCGAAAACCGGCCCTTTTTTGACAATGAATTCCTCCTTTTTCTGGCTGTATATCATTGTACCGATCAGGTCCGCAGGGAGAAGATCCGGAGTAAACTGTATCCTGCTGAATTTTGCATCAATAATTGCGGCAAGTGATTTAATGGCAAGCGTTTTCGCAAGTCCCGGCACTCCCTCAAGAAGAATATGGCCATTAGCGAGAAGCCCTATCATCAGGCTGTCTGTCAGGTGTTTCTGTCCTATTATGACCTTATTCATCTCCATCCTGATGATATCAACAAAAGCGCTTTCTTTTTCGATTTTTTCATTAAGGATCCTTATGTCAGTTGTCTGCTCCATGTTTTGAATATTTTAAACAGCTAAGATAATAAAAACGTGCGCTATTTCTGTCTCAGAATCTCTTCTGAAACGTCTGTCCGCAAAAGAAGCGAGGTATTTAATAAAGAGGTGTTAAGGAGTGTTAAATTTCTGTTAATTTCACCGACAGCGGATTCCAGCTGAAGCCGGACCGCACCGAACACCTTATTGCAAGCATAAGTTCAAGCGGAATGAAAGCATTGTTGAATGCATTGGGAAATACTATCTGAATGACGAATATGATAAGTGTCAGGAAGAACACTATCCTGAACCATGCATGCCATTCTTTGTTGAACACCAGGCTTACAAGACACATAATAATAAAAGGACTTAGCCAGGTGATATTCAGGTTCCATTTCATCTGCTGATGATCAGTGAAGAAATTAAAGAACAGCATCATGAGTGCCAGTATTGAGAAGATTGAAAAAATTACCAGGTCAATGATTTTGTTTGCGGTTATTACTCTGACGGTTGCAGTTAACAGAATAATAGCGATCAAAAGCAAGGAAAAAATAAACAAGGGTGTCGTAAAAAATCCTCGCTTGGTTTCCGGCGGATCAAATTCAAGCAGAGCAGCCGGATTCTGAAGAAGCGGGATCATTTTGCCATTTCGGTTGACCACTACCTCAGATAATCCCTTTTGCAGATCGATGGGAAGGAACATTCTGTCCCTTAAACTGGCTTTTTTGTCACCCGGTGAGCCCATCAGAAGATCTACGCCCAGCTGCAGCCACGGATAAGACTGCTGGTATTCACCAACTTTATCCCTGAATGTTGGAATATCTTTTGACACTTCCGGCGGATATTTAAGCTTATCTCCTATTGATTTCTCAAGCAGATCCCTGATTCGGGTTGAACAATCATCATAGAAAAAGTCATATCTGTATTTAATATTCTCAGGCTTAAGATTTTCAGTTATCAGGGCAAAAAGAATTTCAATTTCACCCGGCTCCAGGTTAATTTTTTGCTGATAGACTGATCGCTGTTCAAGAAAATACTCCTGAAGAAACCTGTCAGTTGAGTAAACTCCAAGCATATATTCGAGCCGGCCTTTTGCGAATTTCCATGCAAAATTAGGCGTTGAAAAATCGAAAACGCCCCAATTATATGCGGAGTCAATTCCCTTTTCGGGGACAACTATCCTTAAAGCGCTGTGCCCGTAAATAGAATAAGTTGCAATACCAGGGGAACAGGTTACCAGATATACTTCCGCCCCCGGAGTTTGCTGTGAAAAGAGACTGTAATTTCCAGATATTAAATATATTAATAAAAGAAGCCTTATCTTTTTCATTGACATATTCTGTAAATGAATTCTTTAATAAAATACGAATGTGCAAATAAGTATGCAATTTGCAGTAAAAACGGTTGATTTTTTTCCAAATTGCGGATTAGTTTTATTTTTGAACTGCTTTTAAAATAAAAATATGATTTCGGAAAGTATTAGAGAAAGTAATCCGGTTTTGCTGGCACTGATGGCAACACTGTTTACATATGGTATTACAGCCCTGGGAGCAGGAATGGTGTTCTTTTTTAAGAGCATTAATAAAAAGATACTCAATTCAATGCTGGGATTTGCTGCAGGGGTAATGATCGCAGCAAGTTTCTGGTCTCTTTTAAAGCCGGCAATAGAAATGACTGAAGCAGAGGGTGGCAATCCCTGGATGCCGGCTGTTATCGGCTTCCTTGCAGGCGGATTATTTTTATACCTGACAGACAAGCTTTTACCTCACCTTCATCATAATTTATCTATGGATAAAGCCGAAGGCATAAAAACATCGTGGGAAAGGAGCGTACTGCTCGTGCTGGCAATTACATTGCATAATATACCTGAAGGTCTGGCAGTAGGCGTTGCTTTTGGGGCACTGGCAAGCAATCCCGGTGAAGAAGTAATGGCTGGTGCAATGGTGCTCGCTCTTGGAATCGGCCTTCAGAATTTCCCAGAAGGGGCTGCCGTTTCAATTCCATTGAGACGAGAAGGATTATCAAGATTGAAGTCATTTTTTTACGGGCAATTATCCGGTTTGGTTGAACCAATTGCCGGTGTTGCAGGCGCTCTGGCTGTTGTGATGATGAAACCTATTCTTCCATATGCATTGTCGTTTGCCGCCGGTGCCATGATATTTGTCGTCGTGGAAGAGCTGATCCCTGAATCGCAGTCAGGCAATGAAACAGACCTGTCTACTATTGGTGCGATGCTTGGATTTGCAGTTATGATGATGCTCGATGTAGCTTTCGGATAGTAATTTTCTTTTAACGATTTTAGTTCGTTACAAAAATTAAACAGATTTAAAATATGAAAATAAAAACTGTCCTTCTTATTCTGTCATTTTCTGTTTTATTAATGAGTTGTAAGGAAAAAGAACAACTCCCGGTCACTGACCTGCATATTCATCTGAAAGGAGATTTCGGAGTTGACGACGCTGTGAAAAAATCCCGGACAGAAAATATCAGTTACGGTATCGCATTCAACTGCGGATTGAAGTTTCCGATTCACCAGGACAGCCAGATAGATTCTGTGCTACTGACAATGAAGGATTACCCTCAGTTCCTGCCGGGAATGCAGGCTGAAGGAAGGGAATGGGTAAATATGTTCTCAGGTGCCGGGTACGCCCGTGAAATGATCAAAAAATGCAATTTAACCACGGAGGATTTCTTTAAACCTGCAAATAAGCGACAGGATGGATAGTCTTGATATCTTCAGGACATTAAAGTTCCTGCCGGGTATAATTCTTGGCCTCACCATACATGAGTTCAGCCATGCATTTATTGCGAGCAGGTGCGGTGATCCGACATCAAGGGACCAGGGCAGGGTATCCCTTAATCCTCTGAAGCATATTGATCCTCTTGGATTTATAATGCTGCTGGTGGCAGGTTTCGGATGGGCCAGGCCGGTCGAATTCGATGAAAAGAACCTGAAGAATCCAGGGACGGATGTACTTAAAATAGCTGTCGCCGGTCCTGTTTCAAATGCATTGATGGCAATATTTATTTCAGTAATCTTTGTAATATTTAAAAACCTGGAAACAGCAGATTTTTATAATGGAAAGTACCTCATTACGGAACTGTTTATGTATGCAATATATATCAACTGGGGTCTCTTCATTTTCAACCTGATTCCCATCCCTCCTCTTGATGGTTCTCATCTGCTGTTAGCTTATTTCAGGAAGTTCCCGGTTCTGTATGGAGCACTTTATAAATACGGAACACTTGTACTATTTGGACTTATCATCGTCTCTGTCATTTCGAAATGGAACCTCCTGCCGATATGGCCGTTGATTCAGTTCCTTGGAGAAGGATTTCTTTCTCTTCTGGGATATAATATTTAGGTCCTGGTTATCTGCGTTGAACCAGGTGCATTCTTTGAAATATGCAGGAATTTTTGTATATTGGAAGAAATAAGCTTGTTGTGAAGACCTTTCTGCTTATACAAGTATTAATTATGGCAGGATGCATTGTTCCACAGGCCGATAAGTATGAATCCCGGAGGCTCAGAATGGTTGAGACCCAGATCCGGAACAGGGGTGTTACAAATCCTGAGGTTCTCAATGCAATGAAGAAGGTGCCGAGGCACCTGTTTATCCCAAAGGATTATGCAGATGAAGCCTACAATGATTATCCGCTTCCTATAGGTTACGGACAGACCATTTCTCAGCCATTTATTGTGGCATATATGACAGAGGCTGTAAGACCATCCAGCAAAAAGAAAGCCCTTGAAATAGGTACAGGATCAGGCTACCAGGCTGCAGTCCTTGCCGAAATAGTAGATAAAGTATATACAATTGAAATAGTGCCTGAACTCGCAAAGGAGTCTGCGGAACGTCTTAAGAATATGGATTACGACAATGTCATCTGCAAGTATGGCGATGGTTACCAGGGCTGGCCGGAACATGCACCATTCGATATAATTATTGTGACTGCAGCCCCTGAAAAGATTCCACAGCCGCTGATTGACCAGCTGGCAGAAAACGGAAGGCTTATTATACCTGTCGGTGCCGCTGGTGCAGTCCAGGAACTGGTCTTAGTAACAAAAAGGGATGGCAAAACTGAAACAAGAAACCTGACTTTTGTAAGATTTGTGCCCTTTAAAAGACTGTAATTTATTACCGTTTACTTTAAACTTTTTACTTTTAACTTGAAAAGGCGCATAAAAGCGCCTTTTCGTGATTCCGGCGCGACTCGAACGCGCGACCCACAGCTTAGAAGGCTGTTGCTCTATCCAACTGAGCTACGGAACCAAAGAACGGGTGCAAATTTATATGGATTTCATGTAATTAACAAGCCCTTTATTATCGATGATCTTCTTCAGCTTTTCAGGCAATGGCGCGAAGCTGAATTTCTGCGAGCCTATAAAGATTTGTCCGTGGTCAAAATCCAGGTCAGCCATATCGCCGGGCTTGTATGATTCAACTGCCTCTTTATGTACAATAAGTATGAGACCCTGGTTTATCGAGGAACGGTAAAATATCCTGTTCACCGACTTCACAATAACAGCTCTGACACCAGCATGTACAAGTCCGACGGATGGGTGCTCCCTTGAACTTCCGCACCCGAAGTTATCTCCGGCAATTATTATATCGCCTTTCGTTACATTCCGGCTGAATGCCGGGTCAAAATCTGCGAAAAGAAGCGGCAGGATAGTTTCCGGATCAGTGCTTAATATATTATAGGTATGCTTACCGGCAAACATCTGATCAGTGTTTAGGTTATCAACATCAGCATAATTCCATATATTTCCGCTCTTTCTTATCTCCCCGGCCTTTATCTCATATGTTTTACTCCGGACAGGCTTGTATGGATACTTTTCAAAGCCTGGTTTCTTCCGTGGATCAGTTATAACACCTTTCAGTGATGATACAGCTACAGTTGCCGGCGAAGCCAGATAGATTGATGCTTCTTTATTGCCCATCCTCCCAGGGAAATTGCGGTTAGCGGTGGAAATAACTGCATGTCCGTTTGCCGGAATACCCTGTCCTGTGCCGAGACAAGGACCACATGATGGGGTCAGAACATTAGCCCCGGATTCAATAAAACCGGTAATGATCCCTTCTTCAATTGCCTGGAGGAATATTTTCCGGGAAGCCGGTATGACATTAAGCTGAAAACCCTCCTTTATTCTTTTGCCTTTAAGCACCCTTGCAGCAATACGCAGGTCTTCAATTCTTCCGTTGGTGCAGGTTCCGATAAGCCCTTCATGGACAACTGTGCCGGACACTTCGTGAACTGATCTGATATTATCAACATTATGTGGTGCCGCGACTACCGGGAAGATCTCATTTAATCTGATAATTATCTCCCTGAAATATACTGCGCCGCGATCTGCCCACACTCCCTTTGCCTTCTTTCCCAGGAAATCAGACAGGATCTGTTCAGCAGGGAAAACGGCATTTTTTGCTCCCATTTCCGATGCCAGGTTCGCAATTGTCATCCTGTCGGAGATATTCAGGTTTTTTACTCCATCGCCATGGTATTCTATTGACATGTAGTTTGCACCGTCTGAGCCAATCATCCCTATTATCCAGAGTGCCAGGTCCTTCGCCGATACTCCCTGCTTCAGTTTTCCTGTAAGTATTATTCTGATTGATTCAGGCACTCTGAACCAGGTCTCCCCTCTTTTCCATATCCCTGCAGATTCTGTCCGGTCAATTCCTGCAGCAAAAGCATTGAAGGCACCTGCGGTTGATGTATGGCTGTCGCTTCCGACTATCAGCATCCCTGGTTTTGCGTGATATGACATGATCTGGTGGCATATTCCTTTTCCGGAATCATAGAATTTTCTTATGCCCTGCTGTTTCACTATGTCCCTTATTTCCTGATATTGAGTCGCCAGTTTAGCATCAGCCGGAGGGGCATTGTGGTCCAGTACAACCAGCATCTGTTCGGGATCAGCCACTTTCTGCCCGCCCATCTTCTGGAATGTCTTATAAATGCTCGATGTGTTATCGTGGGTCAGGATAATATCAGGACGGGCGAAGACTATTGTCCCTGCCTGAGCACCGAATATTTTTTCAGCGAAAGTAAAAGCTTTCATACCTAAAAACTTGTTTCTTGTTTCTTTTGTCTTTTATCTTATCCGAACAGGCTTCCGTTTTGCCATATTTCATACTGTACATCCGAAAAAGGTTCGGCTGATGTTGTTTTATTATTCGTTGAGTTTGTAACAGTTCCGGTCCGTAAATTGATTTTGACTTTGTCACCATCCTTCAACTCCAGATCACTTAACGATCTGCATATGATAATGGGAAGGGCAGCATTTATTGCATTCCTTTCATAGATTGCCCCGAAAGATTCGGCTACAATACCCTGAATGCCAAGGGAGATGAAGCAATCCACAGCCTGCTGCCTTGAGCTGCCACTGCCAAAATTCCTGCCGGTAACAACGATATCACCCGGTTTGGCGTTTTTTGAGAAATTCTCATATCCCTTCAGGTTATCGAAAGTATATTGCCCCATCTCCTTTATCTCGGTGATAGCCAGGTACCTGTTGTGAAAGATCATGTCGGTATCTATATTATCCTTTTGTATCAACCAAATTCGTCCCTCAATATGATCAGGTTTGGTTTTCCTTTCCTTATGTCTTGTTTTCTCGTGATCACCCGTACCTGATTTTACCGGTTGCACAAAAACAGAAGGATCAGCCGGGATCCTGTCAGGTGTTGTTATATGTCCTGCAACGGCAGAAGCAGCGACTACTGCCGGTGAGGCCAGGAATACATTTCCCTTTCCCTGCTTCCCGGGGAAATTCCTGTTTCCCGTGCTGATCGTTACTTCTCCCGGACCATTCTGACCAACCTGTCCTGCCGCACATCCTGCACAACCCGCATTTGAGACCAATGCACCTGATTTCTTGAAAATATCAATAAGTCCGTTATCAAGACAGTCTTTCCAGATATCATTTGTTGCCGGGACAATTTTCAGGATCACGCCCGGTGCAACTATTCTGTCCTTAAGTATTCCGGCAACCATTTGCATATCTTCCATCCTTCCGTTAGTGCAGCTTCCGATAAAGGCAGAATCTATTTTCTGTCCCTCAACTGATGCAACTTCAACAGTATCATGAGGTTCTCCCGGCCGGGATACCATCGGAACAAATTTTGTGACATCGATCTCGAATGTTTTTTCATACGAAGCATCTATGTCGGCATACATTGGGATAAATTTATTTTTTGAGCGATGTCTGCAGTATTCAATGATCTCCTGTGAGGGTGGAAACAATATAATTATCGAACCCATCTCGGTTGCCATCGATGAAACCGTTATCCTTGCATCCAGGCTCATCTTTTCAACTGAATCGCCGTAAATTTCCACTGAATACCCCAGAAGTGAGTTTGCTCCAAAGATCCCGAGGAGGTTCAGTATTATATCTTTAGAGGTTATGTTTTCCGGAAATTCTCCATTCAATTGAAGCCTGGCGGAAGGTGGACTCTTAAACCATATCCTGCCATTATGCCATGAAGCAGCAATATCCATATCGCCCATACCCTGGCCAAAAGCTCCTATTGCACCAAGAATATTGGCATGCGAATCGGTTGAAACAGCTGTAGCTCCGGGATAAACATAACCTTTGTCAATAAGGATATGCGTTCCAATACCTGCATCAATATCGAAGACCTTTATTCCGTTTTCACGGGCAAATAGACGGCAAACATGCTGATTTACTGCATATTTCTGATCGGATCCTGTCGGATTGCAATCGAACGTAAACAGGGTCTTGTCAGGATTTTCTATCCGTAATCCATGCTCCCTGATATTTTTAACCACATTTGCACCTCCGAAATCACGGGCAACCCTTATGTCAACATCAATATCAATTATTTCACCAGGATGCACGGTGCTGTATTTTGAATGGGATGCAAGAATTTTTTCAACCAATGTCATTGCCATAGTTTAACTTTTTAGAAAGACCGGTAATAACCAGATTTTGACCCGGATTTAAACTTATCTGTATTGAGTCCTGTAATCCCTTGGTGAAATGCCTTCAGTCTTCCTGAACTGCTTATTGAAATTAGATATGCTGTCAAAACCGCATTCCACGGCAATGTCGTGAATCTGGTATTCTGTTTCACGAAGGAGATAGCAGGCTTTATTGGTTCTCACCCGGTTAAGATATTCGACAAATCCTGCTCCGCAGTTCTTTTTAAAGAAACGGCTGAAAGCGAAGGGGCTCATATGGGCTATTTTAGAGATTTTTTCCAATGAGACAGGCTTAAAATAGTTTTCCCGTATATAGGTATAGACATCAGCCATTTTCTTGTTCCCTCTCTCATCATAGACCTGCTTGTAATTTTCGGAGCATAGAAGAGCCTTCTTTTCAGACTGGCACATGATCCTTATTACATTAAAGAAATCTATCATCTTTTCAATACCCTTGTTGCTTATCATCTGGACCAGATGCTTTTCAGCTTTTTTTGCATCTTCAGTTGAAAAACCGATTCCTCTTTCAGCCTGGGCCAGGAGATCCCTTACGCAATGCATTTCGTGTTGTCCAAGCAGTGAATCTCCCAATGAAGCCTGCCTGAAATGGACCATGATGCCGTGTTTTTCAGGAAGTGTCCTGTCGTGCTTATAATAATTCCAGGAATGCGGAATATTGCCGGCTACAAGGACCATATCGTACTGATCAAACAGTTCAACACTGTCGCCGACAATACGGGTTCCGTTGCTTTTTACATTAAGCACCAGTTCATATTCCGGATGAAAATGCCACATTCCTCCCGTGTCGGTAATATATTCAGCAATAAAACCGCCTCCGTCATCATAATTTATCTTCTCAAGCTCTGCAATCATCAGGAAAAACAATAAAACGGGCACTCATTCAAATTTAAGCAATATTCCGTCAAATTACGAGCAGAAATATCTCAAAATATTTTTCCGGAATAATTTGACATTATCAATTTTATATTTAAATTTGTTACCAAGCTCATGCTATTGGTGTAAGAGGAGATGAGCAAGGGTTGGGAGTGAAAATAAACAGGATTGTATTGCAGACATTGACTTTCACATCTGGAGCCTGAGGAACAGCGCCAGCTTTCCGTGGTTCCATCCTTTTATCAGACAGTAGACACGGGAATTATCTCATTAATAAAACCCGCTCCCTGATTTTCACGACCACCCTTCCTCCTCTTATTTTTTTATATACTGAGAAGAAGCCATGAAGACTTATATCAGGCGAATGGAGAAGAATGATCAGCTCGTTGTTGTTTACGGAGGCTGGGGTGCTGATGAAAATGTTTTTACCCCGCTATGCAATGATGATTTTGATTTCATTCTTTTCTATAACTATTCCGCTGACGAAGCCCTGGTTTTGCC
>CAYNGW010000059.1:0-8546 GCA_964396955.1 uncultured Rikenellaceae bacterium
TGCTCTGTGGGAAATGCATACTGGTATGCCCCCGAGGTGTGAACACCAGGAATGTCATTACGCTTGCAAGGGAGGCTTTTAATAAAAAAGTGAAAAATGCAGTTTGATCCGTTTATCATACCATTTAATATCGGACTGTACTTTATTCTCATCTATGCAGTAGTGAGAAGCGTACGATGGTTCAGCGACCTTTCTAGGCCTGATAAGCTGCGGCTTCAGCGTGGCTTCTTCGGAAGGGCATTCGGACAAAGCCTGAAGGAGATCTTTATGGAGAGCCTGATTCACAGGAAAATACTTAAGTCCAACTTCCGACTGGGCTTTATGCATATGAGCCTGGCATTCGGGTGGTTCCTCCTGATACTGTTCGGGACTATTGAGGCTGATATTTTCGGAGAAAAACACCTGAACGCTCCATATAAAGCTATTTTCTTCAAATTCTTTAATCCTGATCATGGAAGGGCGGGATTTGAAGCTGCTTATTCGTTCTGGATGGATCTGCTGCTTGCTTTTATTTTATCAGGACTGCTGATTGCAGTGATCAAGCGGTTTTCTTCAAAGGTGGTCGGAATGAAAAAGACCACCAGACTGAGACTGCTTGACAAGGTAGCCCTGACTTCATTATGGCTGATCTTTCCCAGCCGTCTTCTTGCTGAGAGTTTCACCAGCGGTGCTTATGGAACGGGCAGTTTCCTTACCGGGACACTTGGCTCCATGCTGGACTCTTTTCTCCCTGCGCAACAGATAGCCTATCCGTTCTGGTGGCTTTACTCATTATCTCTGGGTACCTTTTTTATCCTTCTTCCACTTACGAGGTACATGCATATTCCAACTGAGCTGTTCCTGATATTTGCACGGAACTCCGGGATTACAACAGGCGATAAGTCAGGCGCTTTTAAGGAAATACAAACATATTCCTGCTCTTCATGCGGGATCTGCATTGATGCGTGCCAGCTTAATTTCTCGGCGGATATAACAAATATTCAGGGGGCATACCTGCTGAAAGGGATCCGTAACAATGAAAATGTAAGCGATATAGCATATAACTGCCTGATGTGCAGGCGATGCGATCAGAAATGCCCTGTGGGAATTGAACTTACACCGATCAGGATGATCAGAAGGAGGACAGGGGAGACAGAACCCGTTGAAACCAGTATCTGGAAGAAATACATGCCTGACAGGCTGAAGATTGCCCCGGCGAAGGCTAACGGAAAACCATCATATTCCTGGCTGCCGGAAGAAGAGCCTGAAAAGGCTGATGTTCTCTATTTTGCAGGCTGTATGACACATCTCACACCTTCCATTAAGAATTCAATGGTAAAGATCCTTGACGTTACCGGGATAAACTATAAATTCATGGATGGCGATGGAGGAGTCTGCTGCGGACGCCCTCTGATGCTTTCAGGACAGGACAGGGAAGCAAGAGAGCTTATCAATTTTAATTCACAGATGATATGGAAGTCCGGGGCGCACACCCTGGTAACCTCCTGCCCGATATGCTATAAGGTTTTTAAAGAGAGCTATTATCTTGATGTTGAGGTTCTTCATCATACACAGTTCATTAATATGCTTATTGAGGAAGGTTCACTGAAACTCAATTTCCTGAGGAAAAAAGTTGCATACCATACACCCTGTGATCTGGGAAGAGGTTCTGGAGTTTACGATGAACCCAAAGAAGTCCTTAAGCATGTTGCCCGTCTGCAGAAGACAGGTTTTGAAGATGAGAATTCATTATGCTGCGGAGGGAGCCTTGGCAACATGAAGATCAGTTATCAGAAAAAGAGCAGGATAGCCCGCGATGCAGCCGCTGAATTGACAAAAGGGCATCCCGATGTACTGGCTACTTCATGTCCGTTATGCAAGAAGACCCTGGCTGCAGCTACCGGCACAAAGGTCGCTGATATAGCGGAAATAGTTGCAGAAGCCATTGCTGCACCTTTATTAAAAAAAAACAAGCCTGATCCCTTGCTCCGGGTAAAAGAATCTGTAGGAATATCCTGAGAGAAAAAATCTCCTCCTGCAGGATTCTTTATCTTTTTTAATTGAAATATTTGAATTTAATTTGCCAATTCTTTTTAATCAGGAATAATGGAATAATTTTTGCTGCGTTCTTATTAGCAGGAATCATAACAATACATCACAAGTGAGGATGATAAAAATGAAAAGAACGATATTCGGTTTGATGACAATTGCAGGCATCTGCTTTTTATTTTCATGCAAGAATACAACACCGGAAATCAGGGCTGCTGCTGAAACTGTAAGACAGCACGAAGACGGGACTATTTCTCTGAAACTCGAAAAGGCTGACTGCTATACCGATATGGACGATCGTTCGGACAACACTGCAGAATGGAACGTTGTTGTTTCAAAATCAGGCCGTTACAACGTATGGATATCAAGTGCAACATTAGACACAACTGATCTGAAATACAAGAATTCAGTGATGGTAAACGTGCAGGATAAAATGATTCAGGCTCGTCCCGATTGTGACAAGGTTATAATAAATTCCTCGGATGTATCGTACCCATATTTCAGGGCAGATTCTTTTATAGGCTCCCTGTACCTCCAGGATACGGGTCAATTTTATATTCAGGTAACAAGTGAAATGATACTTCCGAAGGATTACACAATGACCGAATCTTCCGCCGCTGATATTGCCAAGCTTATTTCAGTGTCATTTATGCCCGTAACCCGCTGATTCTGTCCATTTCCTTGCATTGACGAATGCCTTCATCCAGGGGGTGACCTCATCATTTTTCTTTTCGGCAGGATAGTAACCGCATTGCCATGGCAGATAAGCCCGTTCAAGATGCGGCATAATTACCAGGTGGCGTCCATCGTCAGAGCATAGACCTGCCGCGTCATAATCGGAGCCATTAGGATTTGCCGGGTAAGTGTTCCCGGAATATTTAACAGGGATGTGATATTTCTTCTCAGAATAGGGCAGCCTGAACTGTCCTTCACCATGCGCAACCCAGATGCCAAGCTCCATCCCGGCCATATCAGACAGCATCACCGATTTATTCGGCAGGATTTTAACTCCGAGGAATGCAGATTCAAATTTGCCCGATCTGTTATGAAAAAGCCTGGGCATCTCCTTATGCTTCGGATAAATGAGCCCGAGTTCGGCCATCAGCTGACACCCGTTGCAAACACCCAGTGAAAGAGTATCCGACCTTTTATAGAATCTGTCAAGGGCAGATTTTGCCTTCCGGTTATACCTGAACGCACCGGCCCAGCCTTTTGCGGAGCCAAGAACATCTGAGTTTGAAAATCCGCCAACGAAAACTATCATGTTCAAGTCCTCAAGATCTTCTCTTCCTGAGATCAGATCTGTCATATGGACATCCTTTACATCAAACCCGGCAAGATAAAGAGCATAAGCCATTTCCCTGTCGCCGTTGACACCTTTCTCCCTTATGATCGCCGCCCTGATGCCGCTCTTTTTCCTTCGGTCAGGAGATATTCCGAGAGATTTAAAAGTCCCCCGGAAATCAGCCATATTGATGTTGAGTATGTTGTTCCTGTAGGTTCTGAACCGTTCGGCTGCAAGTTCCTCTCCGCATTGCCGGCGGTCAAAAAGATATGAGGTTTTGAACCATTTGTCCCTGAGTTCGTCAATATCAAGCTTTACCTTATAATTACCATTGGTGATGAACAGCGACCTTTCATTTACCGGATGCCCGATTGACAGGTATGATATTCCATGTTCCAGAAGTATTTCTGCTGCTTCATTTTCATCCCTGACCTGGATCAGTATTCCGGGATTCTGACTGAAAAGTATCTTTATGGTATCTTTTTCATTAAGTGCCGACAGGTTGACCGATAATCCTCCCGATGTGTTTGAGAAGCACATTTCCAGGAGGGTGATAAGCATTCCTCCGGCTGATATATCATGGCCTGCAAGGATCTTGTTCCTCATGATCAATCCCTGGACAGTATCAAACACTTCCGCAAAATATCCGGGATCCTTCACAGTAGGAACATCATCACCCAGCCTGTTCAGTACCTGGGCAAAACTGCTTCCTCCTGTTTTAAAGGCATCACGGCTCATATCAATGTAGAAGATGCTTGTATAAGGATCGTTTACGATTACCGGTTCAATTGTTTTATTGATATCTTTTACTTCACCTGATGCCGAGATTATTACGGTTCCCGGCGAAAGAACAACCTGGTCCCTGTATTTCTGTGTCATTGAAAGGCTGTCTTTCCCCGTAGGTATGTTGATCCCGAGGGTGATTGCAAAATCACTGGCAGCTTTAACTGCTTCATAAAGCCTGGAATCCTCACCTGGATTCTTGCATGGCCATACCCAGTTTGCCGAAAGAGAAATGCCCCTGATCTTGCTGACAAGCGGCGCCCAGATAATGTTTGTCAGAGCTTCGGCAATTGATAATACTGAACCTGCTGAGGGATCAACCAGCCCGGCGGCGGGTGCATGCCCTATTGATGTGGCCATCCCGTATTTTCCCCTGTAGTCAAGAGCAATGACTCCAAGATTGTTCAATGGCAGCTGAAGGGGACCTGCGCTTTGCTGTCCGGCTATTCTGCCTGTCACTGATCTGTCAACTTTGTTTGTGAGCCAGTCTTTGCAGGCGACTTCCTCTATCTGCAGAACCAACTCGGCATACTCAATAATATTGGCACTGTTATATGTTACTTTTCTGTACCGGGTTTTAACAGTTTTATCAGTCATGACTGTTTTCGGGGGATTGCCAAAAAGAGATTCCATCCTGACGTCTATTGGCTTTTCACCTGTAACAGGATTTATCAGGGTAAACTGATGATCACCGGTCACTTCTCCGATTATGTATATCGGGGCTCTTTCCCTCTCAGCTATCTTTCTCAGTGATTCTATTGATAATTTGTTCATTACAAGCCCAATACGTTCCTGCGATTCATTGCCGATTATTTCCCTTGCGGAAAGAGTAGGATCGCCTACCGGAAGCTTGCTTAAATCTATTCTGCCACCTTTTGTTTCCACCAGTTCTGAAAGACAATTCAGATGTCCTCCGGCTCCATGGTCATGTATTGAAATCACGGGATTCTTATCCGATTCGCTCAATGCCCTGATGGCATTGTACACTCTTTTCTGCATTTCCGGATTTGCCCGCTGTACAGCATTCAGTTCAATGGAGCTGTCATATTTGCCTGTCTCTACTGATGATACAGCTCCACCTCCCATACCGATCCTGTAGTTATCTCCTCCCAGGAGGACAATTATGTCACCCTTTTCAGGGACGTTCTTTTCACTGTCCTTTTTCTTCCCGATACCGATTCCGCCGGCCAGCATTATCACTTTATCGTAACCATATTTTTTCAGGTTCTCGAAATGTTCAAATGTCAGAAGCGATCCGCAGATCAGCGGCTGCCCGAATTTATTTCCAAAGTCGCTGGCCCCGTTGGATGCTTTAATAAGGATATCCTCAGGGGTCTGGTAGAGCCACGGTCTCTCTTTTGTTTTCTTTTCCCACTTACGGCCTTCGTCAGGCCGTGGATAGGAAGTCATATAAACGGCAGTGCCGGCGATCGGGAAGGCCCCTTTACCTCCTGCGATTCGGTCTCTTATCTCACCGCCGGTACCGGTTGAGGCTCCGTTGAAAGGCTCAACAGTAGTTGGAAAATTATGAGTTTCGGCCTTCAGTGAAAGTACTGATTCATAGTCGGTTATTTTGAAAAAATCTGCTTTGTCCTGGGAGGCCGGGGCAAATTGCTCAACAACTGGTCCGCTGATGAAGGCACAGTTATCCTTGTAAGCTGAAACGACTTTATTGTGATTGATTTTTGTAGTCAGTTTGATGAGCTGGAAAAGAGATGATTCCATTTCTTTACCGTCAATGACAAATGTCCCGTTAAAGATCTTATGACGGCAGTGCTCTGAGTTGACCTGCGAAAATCCGAATATTTCGCTGTCAGTCAATTTCCTGCCGATCTTCCTGCTGAGCTTTTGCAGATATTTTATTTCCTCATCGCTGAGGGCTAGACCTTCCTTGCGGTTATATTCCTTTATATCATCAATGTATTTTACAGGATCAGGCAGTTTGTCAATTGTGAAGATATTCTGATCAAGCCCTTTATATAATGACTGAAGCATGGGATCCCAATCAGTTTTTTTTGAAGCCGGATGAAACTCCTCAATTCTTTTTATTCCGGTAATTCCCATGTTCTGGGTTATCTCCACGGCATTGGTGCTCCAGGGCGTTATCATTTCCTTACGAGGCCCGGTAAATGTGCCTGGGAGCTTTTCTTTTTCAAGTTTTTTAGCATTGCCGAAGAGCCACACAAGCTTTTCAATATCTTTTTTTAGCAGCTTGTTGCCAACTCCGGCCGCCAAGATTGTTTTACTGGAGCCTTTGAAAAAGAGAATCATTTAATAAAGTTAATATGTTGATATATAATAAGTTAATAAGCAACATTGAGATTGATTGAGAATAAGTAAATATAATACTTGTTTATATTTTTTTATCACACGTACTCACCCCCTTTTTTTGGATGAGTACATGAATGAACAAATCGTTACTTTAGTCCGCTTCTTTCAAGAAAAGCATCTATTGTCGGTTCCTTGCCCCTGAAGCTCACGTATAGATTCATAGGTTTATCGGCACCTCCTTTTTCGAGAATGTTTTTCCTGAATGATGCTGCAGTTTCCACGTTATATATACCTGTTTCCTTGAAATGCTTAAAAGCATCAGCATCAAGTACTTCAGCCCATTTGTAACCGTAATAGCCGGCTGCATATCCTCCGCCGAAAATATGACCGAATGAAGCGCTCATATTTGAACCTTCCACCTGTGGGAAGAGCTCGGTTTTTTCAATGGCTTCAGATTCAAATACAGTAATATCCCTGCTTACCGGACCTGTTACCGTGTGCCAGGCCATATCAAGAAATCCGAAACCCAGCTGCCTGTTGCAGGCATAGCCTTCATTATAAGTTGAAGATTCTTTGATCTTCGCGATAATATTGTCAGGGATATTATCTCCTGTCTGGTAATGAACAGCCCATGACGATAGCCATTCTTTTTCAAGTGCGTAATTTTCCATGAACTGTGAAGGAAGTTCCACAAAATCACGGGCGACACTTGTTCCCGAAAGGCTTTCATAGGTGCATTTTGTAAGCATTCCGTGAATAGCATGGCCAAACTCATGAAGGAAAGTTGTGACTTCATTGAAAGTAAGAAGGGAAGGTTTAGTTTCAGTGGGACTTGTAAAATTGGCAACAATGGAGATCAGGGGTCTTATGTCCTTCCCATTCTCCATTCTTTGTTCACGGTACCCGGTCATCCATGCACCGCTGTTTTTACCGGACCTTGGGAAGTAATCCGTATAAAGAACGGCAAGAAAAGTATTATCAGCATCCAAAACCTCCCATGCTTTTACTTCTTTATGATAAGCCGGTACTTTGTCGTTCCTTAAGAACTTAATATGATAAAGTGTTGCGGCAAGATTGAATATCGCTTTCTCCGCATTTTCAAGGACAAAATAGGGCTTAAGGACTTCATCGTCAATATCATATTTTGCCTTCCTGAGCTTTTCTGAATAATAAGCCCAGTCCCATCTTTCCATCTCCCCGTTGTGGCCGTTCTCACCGGCAAACTTCTTCAGGTTTTCATAGTCCCTGCGGGCGGCTGGTTTTGAAGCAGTATGCAGGTCATTGAGAAATTTCCCGACTTTCTCAGTAGTGTCAGCCATCCTGTCGCCGAGAGTCAGTTCTGCGAAATTATTGAATCCCAGCATTCTGGCTAATTCTAGACGCAGGTTTACCATTGCCATGACCAGTTCCCGGTTGTCGCTTTTATCTCTGTGAAAGGCCCGGGAGGTATAAGCTTTGTACATCTTTTCCCTCAGGGGTTTTTTATCAGAGTATTGCATAAAAGGAACATAGCTCGGGGAATGAAGTGTAAAGATCCATCCCTCTTTGTTTCTGTTTTTTGCTTCCATCGCTGCCATCTCCACGGCTCCTTCCGGCAAACCTGCAAGATCATTTCTGTCAGTAATATGGAGCTCAAATGAGTTGGTATCTTCCAGAATATTTTCTTCAAACCTTACCGATAGTTGTGAAAGTTCCTCAGAGATCTGCCTGAAACGGGCTTTTTTCTCCTCATCAAGCCCTGCACCGCCGAGAATAAAATTCCTGTAATTCTTTTCCACGAGCATCATCTGTTCGGTTGAAAGCTCAGATGATTCACTTGACTCAAAGACAGACTTTACCCTGGTAAAGAGTTTTTCGTTAAGTGTAATATCGTTGGAGAAACGGGCGAGGAGAGGAGAGACGTCCCTTGCGACCTCCTGGAGATCTTTATTGGTTTCGGCGCTGTTGAGATTGAAAAGAACAGCGGTGACATCCCCCAGTTTATTTCCTGTTCTGTCGAGTGCGGCAATGGTGTTTTCGAAATCCGGTGGTTCCGGATTTTCAGCTATTTCTTTTATTTCTTCAGAAGCTGATCTAATGGTCTCTTCGACCGCCGGTTTGAAATGAGCAGTCTCAATTAAGTGGAAAGGCGGAGTTTCAAACGGTGTATTCCAGTCCTGGAGGAGCGGATTCATAAATA
>CAYNGW010000059.1:8556-10406 GCA_964396955.1 uncultured Rikenellaceae bacterium
ATATATTCTTTTCAGAATGGCAGGTCACTCAGCTCATCATTTTCCGGCGGGGTATCTTCCAGTGTTATATCTGACGGTGCATTCTGATCCCTCGCCTGTGATGATAATTTCTCTATTTTCCAGACATCAAGATTGGTAAAATAATTGATCTTGCCATCCCGTTCCCATTTGTTGCCCCTCAGGTTAAACCATATCTTAACATCCTCATTAAGAAATGATTCGTTAATAAGTTCGCATTTTTCCTGGGTAAGCTGGAACTTGATATAGTCAACAAATACCGCAGACCCTCCGGCCTCTTTCTTTTCGATGACAAATTCACGCTTTCTGAATTTGTCACTAACCTGGTTTACTGCGGAGATATCGATGATCTTGCCTGTAGTTTCAAATGCCATATCAGTCTATTCCTCCCGGATGATTATTTTTTATATTTTACTCAACGATTTCAAGAAGCTCAACTTCAAAGATAAGAGTGGAATATGGCTTGATCTGATCACCGGCCTGATTTGCACCATAACCAATGCTTTCAGGAATATAGATCTTGAACTTTGAACCAACGGGCATGAGCTGAAGAGCTTCTGTCCATCCCTGAATAACTCCTGACAACTGGAACCGGGCAGGTTCGCCTCTTTTAATTGACGAATCGAATTCTGTGCCGTCAATAAGAGTGCCGACATAGTGAACTTTAACAACATTATCAGCTGTGGGTTTAGGACCAGTTCCCATCTTTATCACTTCATACTGAAGGCCGCTTCCGGTTACAGAGATTTCTGCTCTTTCCTTGTTCTTCGTAAGGAAAGCTTCATTTTCTGAGGCATAGTCTTTATATAATATCTTATTAGCTTCGGCTTTCTTTTCTTCCTTTTCGCGTTCACGAGCATTAACGAATACCATGATATAGCTTCTGGCGCTCTCCTCTGTCATGACCGCTTTGCCGTCTTTCCCGTCAAGCATGGCTTTAGCTATCAGTAACGGATTAAGATCCAGGCTGTCAGCCATCAGACCATTATAATATATAGTGCCCAAAGCATAAGCCAGAGAATCCGTATCACTTTTCATTTTTACTGATTTAACTGCGCTTTTTGAACAGGAGCCAAGTATCATGGCCATTGCGATTGAGAGAACTATTAATCCTTTGATTTTCATTTTGAATGTTTTTAATTTAAATTTTCGCAAAGTTAACACTTTGGGCAAAGTAAAAAAGCCTTTAATAACATTTTTCAGATTTTAATTGCCCTTATGATATGTCTTTTGCCCGGAGGCCCCGGAAGGAGATTAATTTTAAAACCACAAGCCCTGAGATTTCTTTTCACCTCACCTTTTGAGGAATAAGTAACAAATACCCCACCTGGTTCAGTGATCTCCGATATTTTCCTGAAAACAACGTTTGTCCACATTTCAGGCTGTTTTTCAGGACCAAATGCATCAAAATATATCAGTCCAAATGAGCCCGTCACATCATCGGTTATCAGGTCTCCCCTGATCTTCATAAGGGAAAAGTTCCTGCAGATCCTGTTCATCCGCCCCCATCCGGAAGAATAAATAAGACTGAAGATATTGCTCCCTTCAGAACCGGTATACAAATTGTAATTAAGTGATTTTATAATCTCTTCATCCAGAGGATATTTTTCAATTGCTGTATAATAGACTTCCCGTTCTCCATGAAGGCTTCTGACAGCTGTCAACAGAGCATTCAGTCCAGTGCCGTATCCGGCTTCAAAAATGAACAGGGGATCAGCTTTACAAAATTCAAATCCGCTTTTTATGAAGATGTGCTCGGATTCATGTACCGCACCATTAACCGAGTGATAATGCTCATCCAGCTCAGGAACATAAATGGTATGCGAACCATC
>CAYNGW010000060.1:0-10405 GCA_964396955.1 uncultured Rikenellaceae bacterium
TGCTTTAGTATAATCAAATCCTCCAATAGCGAAACCACCTTTGACAGCTTTTCCAAAAGTATGATCGACAAGTATTCTGACGCCATAGTTATACACTGCAAGAACCGGGATCCCGTACTTATTTTTGACTTCGAATAGAGGAACGTCGTCAGCCATTGCAGCATTTGGTCCAATTTTTATCTGTTCACTGACATTCACTGAACCTAAGAAATCTACCGTATTATTCCAGAAACCATAGGAAAAGACTTCACTGTCAGTTCCGTTATTCCTTCTGAAATAGGTTATTCGATCATATCCACCTACAATATCGGGCGTTCCTTGTCCATCATAAGCAATTCCGCCTCCATATAGTGTGCTTTGTCCGACGTACATTAATGCAGATCCTTGTTCACCACCGGTTGCATAGATATTAGCCAAATATCCATCTGGACTATAAACATGTAGTTTTGATAATGGTGTTGTTGTTCCTATTCCGACATTACCTCCCCTTGGATTGACGAAAAGATTATAACTGTTTATACCATCACCTGCTTGAATATAGCTATCCCATCCATATGCGCCAAACTCAAGCTCCCTCCAGTCACTTCCGCCTGATCTTAACCTGCCTAATCCAAATTCTTTCCTGTAGGTTAAAGAAAAATCAAAATCAGCTCCCTGCACAAATAACCGGGATGAAGGTGTTTGTGTACCAATCCCTACATTACCAGCTGCTGTTATTTCCATGCTAACTGAAGGAGTATATGTAGATCCGGAAATAAGTCCTGAATTATTCGCAAAAATTGTTCTGCCATTCATAAACCTTACCATTGATGCATATACATCCCGTGCCATCCACCCGGTTCCAGACACATAATCAGCACCTCCGCTTAATAATAAATCTGCAGGAACAAATGAACCGATATATCCTCCTTCATTGGAATTTTCTCCAATATGGACCATCATATCTTCAGTACTGGAATTGTCTGTAACAATATCCAGAAGCCGGTTGGGATTAGCTGTTCCAATCCCTACATTCCCTGTCGGTCTGTAGATGTCTCCTCCATTTGCGGTCCACAATGATCCTCCTGTTGGCAATGTCACCATATTGCCATCAGAAATGCTGAGATCGGAACCAACAAGTGCAAGAGTCTGCTTTGTATCCACATCATCTGCTACCATTGCATACGGCACAGATTGGAGCTCCGCTGAGCCCATGTTCTTCCATGAGCCACCATAATAGATCATGGTCCTGATGTATTTCGGAGTGACTGTCCAGTCAATATCGCTGAAGAGTGTTGTTGGCCCAGATTCATAGGCTCCCTGTCCAACGACTATGCTGAACAGCCCGTGATCATCAGGATCAACATCTTCATGCAGTTCTTCCCATATTACCTCTTCAGGCTCATCATCCGACAAGATCGCGAGCTTCACATCTATCAGTTCTGTGATCGGATTACCCGATACACCGTCACGGGCTACGGCCTGGTAGTTAAATCCCTGGGGAACCTGGCTCAGGGCGGAGGGCATTGGGCGCAGAGCTAAGAGCACAGAGCTCAGGGCAAGAAGACGCAGGACATAAGACACACGACACAAGGGGGAGAGTTTTGATTTCATGATGAAAGGCATTAAGGTGTTAAGGCATTAAGGCGCAACGGCAAAATCAACTAATTGTATAAAGGCATAAAAGACAGTAATTAAAACAATCGATTCTACCAGGAAAAGTTTTTCGAATATTCTGGCGGAATAGTTGAAAAATCAGGCGTTATGCATACACAATTTAAAACAAAAAAAGAAGCAAGTCAAATTTTTTTGACCAACGTGTATTAAAAAACAACGAGCAACCAGCAACCAGCAACTTTTTCCTATCTTTATCATCTCATCATTTTCTCATGCCCCCAGAATCAAAATATGACAAACGCGGCGTTTCTTCACAAAAAGAGGATGTCCATGACGCCATTAAAAACATCGATAAAGGCCTTTATCCCAGGGCATTCTGTAAGATTGTCCCTGACCTTCTCGGAGGTGATAAGAATTACTGCAACATAATGCATGCCGACGGCGCCGGAACAAAATCATCCCTCGCATATATCTACTGGAAAGAAACAGGCGATATGTCAGTATGGAAAGGCATTGCACAGGATGCGATCGTTATGAACCTGGATGACCTCATCTGCGTGGGCGCATATGATAATATTCTACTCTCATCAACAATTGGACGTAATAAGAAACTTATCCCGGGAGAAATCATATCAGCAATTATAAACGGTGTAGAAGAATTCCTTCAGAAACTCAGGGATCTCGGGATCGGAATTCATTCCACTGGCGGAGAAACTGCTGATGTCGGCGACCTTGTCCGGACAATTATCGTTGATTCCACGGTAACTGCCAGGATGAAGAAGAAAGATGTTATCTCAAACCATAACATCAGGGCAGGTGATATTATCATCGGCTTTGCTTCAGATGGACAAACTACCTATGAAGATGAATATAACGGAGGGATGGGAAGCAACGGTCTTACATCCGCACGGCATGATGTTTTCGGAAAATATCTGGCCTCGAAATATCCTGAGAGCTTTGATCCGTCACTCCCGGAAGACCTTTTCTACTCCGGGAAAATGAAGCTTACTGATCCTGTAAAAGACTTGAATATTGATGCAGGCAGGATGGTGCTTTCACCGACCAGGACCTATGCCCCTGTTGTGAAAAAAATATCGGAAACGATACGCTCTAAAATACATGGCATGATCCACTGTTCAGGGGGAGGACAAACCAAGATACTCCATTTTATTGATAATCTGCATGTTGTGAAAGACAATATATTTCCGCTGCCTCCTCTGTTCAGGATCATACAGGACCAATCCGGAACCCCCTGGAAAGAGATGTACCAGGTATTCAACATGGGCCACAGGTTTGAGATCTATACAGATGAAAGACAAGCTGACGAGATCATTAACATAGCATCAGGCTTTAATCTGGAAGCAAAAATTATAGGGCATTGTGAACCCTCAGACACCAGAAAGCTTACTATCAAATCGGAATACGGTAGTTTTATTTACTGATATTATCTTCTCTGTGACATCATGAACTCACCCCCAACCCCCTCTCTGCTGAAGCAAAGAGAGGGCTTAATATGTTCATTATTAGACACATCCCCCTCTTTACTTTAGTAGAGAGGGGGAAAGAGGGGGTGAGTACATGAAGTTGGGAGTTGAGATTTTTTCTTATCTTCGCCCCCTGAAAATTAATATGATATGGCCAACAACATGATTCTTGAGAGACTGGAAGGTGTGAAAGCGCGTTTCATAGAGGTGGGAGAGCTTCTTACAAAGCCCGATATTCTTTCGGATATGGAAAGGTATGTCAAGCTGAACAAAGAATATAAGGATCTTAAACCTATTATTGAATCTTATGAGAAATATAAACTGGCGTTGAGCAATATTGCCAGTACTAAAGAACTCCTTGGAACAGAGAAAGATGAGGAGATGAGAGAGATGGCAAAGATTGAACTTGAGGAGCTTAACTCGCATCTTCCTGAAATGGAGGAGGAGATAAAACAGCTTCTTATCCCTGTTGATCCTGAGGATGAAAAGAATGCCGTTATTGAGATCAGGGCAGGGACAGGAGGTGATGAGGCAAGTATTTTTGCCGGCGACCTTTTCAGGATGTATACAAAGTTCTTTGAATCGAAAAGATGGAAGGCTGAGGTGAACCGTTACTCTGAAGGAACTGCCGGAGGGTATAAGGAAATTGTTATGGGCGTATCCGGTGATGGCGTTTATGGAATTATGAAATATGAATCCGGTGTTCACCGCGTTCAGAGAGTACCCCAGACCGAGACACAGGGACGTATACACACATCAGCCGCTTCGGTGGTCGTATTGCCTGAAGCTGATGAGTTTGATGTCGTAATAAAAAATGAGGACATCAGGAAAGATACATACTGTTCTTCCGGACCCGGTGGACAGTCAGTCAACACAACATATTCCGCCATACGTCTTACTCACATTCCGACAGGTATTGTGGTAATCTGTCAGGATGAGAAATCGCAGCTCAAGAATTACGATAAAGCCCTGAAAGAATTAAGAACAAGACTTTATAATCTTGAATACCAGAAATATCTTGATGATGTATCGCATCGCCGCAAGACAATGGTATCAACGGGTGACAGGTCGGCAAAGATCAGAACCTACAACTATCCGCAGGGCAGGATGACCGATCACAGGATCGGACTTACATTATATAATCTTCCGTCAATCCTCGATGGTAATATACAGGAAGTAATTGATAAATTGCAAATGGCTGAAAATGCTGAACGGCTGAAAGAAAGTAGTATCTAAAGATCTGGTTATGAATTACATAGAAATATTCAACAACATTGTTCAGAAAAGATCATTTCTCTGCGTGGGTCTCGATACCGAACTTGAAAAGATACCTTCATTTCTAAAAAAAGAAAAGGATCCGGTTTTTGAATTCAATAAAAGCATAATAGACGCCACGCATAAATACGCTGTAGCTTACAAGCCGAACATAGCATTTTATGAAACCAATGGTTCATCCGGATGGGACTCGCTTGAATCAACAGTTAAGTACATTAAAAAGAAACACCCTGATGTTTTTGTAATTGCTGATGCCAAACGGGGCGATATTGGCAATACGTCAAAAATGTACGCCAGGGCTTTTCTGGAAAACCTGCCTTTTGATGCAATAACAGTAGCACCTTATATGGGAGAGGATTCGGTAACTCCGTTTTTCTCTTATCCCGAAAAATGGGTAGTCCTGCTTGCTCTCACATCGAACAAGGGAGCCGACGATTTTCAGTATCATAATGAGGATGGCATCAAGCTTTTTGAGAGAGTCCTTTCAGTATCCCAGAAATGGGGAACGACAGACAACCTTATGTATGTTGTTGGTGCCACTCGCGCTGAAATGATAAAGGACATTCGGAAGATCGTACCTGATCATTTCCTGCTTGTGCCGGGCGTGGGCGCCCAGGGCGGCAGTCTTGCAGAAGTGGCAAAATACGGTCTAAACAGTAAATGCGGCTTACTGGTGAATTCTTCCAGGGGAATCATATTTACTGACAATACTGAAAATTTCGATAAGGTTGCCGGCGAAAAGGCAAGGGAGATCCAACAGGAGATGGAAGAGTACCTCTCGGAAAGGAACCTTATCCAATCATAATATTTTTTTTGCTTTTGTGCCGTTGCACCATTACACCATTGTGCCTTTTTGTTTATCTTTATCTTCTCGCTGTTTCATTTAATTCGTGCTACCATGAAAGAAGAATTCCTGCATTACCTGTGGAAATACAGTCTTTATGATCCCGATAAACTTATTGATAATGAGGGCAATAAGATAACAGTTATAAATCCGGGGGAATATAACCGTGATTCGGGTCCTGATTTTTTCAATGCCAGGCTTTGTATAGCCGGGACGGAATGGGCCGGGAATGTTGAAATACATACCCATGCATCGCATTTTGATAATCACGGACATAATCTTGATCCGGCTTTTGACAATGTCATTCTTCATGTTGTGGGAGAGAATGACAGACAGGTCTTTAATACCAAAGGTGAAGAGGTACTTACTGCGGAGCTGGCATTTGATCCGGTACTATATGAGAAGTACACTGGCCTTGTCAATAATCCTTTTGTAATCGCCTGCCAGTCAGAAATAAAATGTCTTGACACATTTTTTGTCCGTCACTGGCTCAGTGCGCTGGTTATTGAACGACTGGAAGAGAAGTCGGAGCAGATAATGAAGATCTTTTCGGAAACCGGGAATGACTGGGAGGAAGCATTCTACAGGATACTGACACGGTATTTCGGATTCAGGGTAAATACCGGGCCGTTTGAAATGCTCGCTTCGTCCCTGCCGTTCAGGATAATACGCAAGCATATCGACAACAGGTTTCAGGTTGAAGCGTTGCTATTTGGTACTGCCGGAATGCTGGATGAAGGTCTCTTCAAAGAGGCCATTAATGATGATTATTACATTGACCTGATAAGGGAATATAAGATATTATCAGCAAAGTATTCTCTCCGTCCGATGCATGGATGGATATGGAAATTCGCAAGGTTGCGTCCTGCAAACTTCCCGACAATCCGTGTATCCCAGCTGGCAGCAATGCTGGCAGTCACGGGAGGCTTGTTCTCAAAAGTACTGGAAGCGGATGATATAAAACAGCTAAAGGATCTGTTTGAAGTTTCAGCCTCGGAGTACTGGAATGATCATTTTGTCTTCGGGAAGAAAAGCAGGTCATATGCAAAGATCACCGGTTCGCAGGCAACGGACATTTTCCTGATCAATGCAGTTATCCCTGCAATATTTGTTTATGGCAGATACAGGGATGCCAGGGAAGTATATGAAAAGGCGGTCTCGTTCCTTGAAGAGATAGATCCTGAAGACAACTCAATCATTGATGAATGGCAATCCACGGGTGTAATGGCAGAATCAGCTTTTTATTCCCAGGCGCTGATACATCTCAGGAATAACTACTGCAAGAAGAGAAAATGCCTCGATTGCCGGATTGGCGCGAAGCTGATAAGTCTCGGCAAGACTTTTAAGAATCAGGATGAGCTGATGCTTGATGACCCCCCATCCCCCCTGAAGGGGGGCTATAAACCAATATGAATTAAGAATGGTTTTTATACCCCCTTTAGGGGGTGGTCCCGCTTCAGCGGGGCCGGGGGTAGATCTCTTTTGACGAACTATCGAATTTGTTTGATAAACAGACGAATATTTATGTGATAGCACGCAACGAATGGCCTGTTATTTGCGTCTTTTCTATGTACAGTGGCAATATTTATATGATAATCTCTGTTTTACAAGAGAAAAAAAGTAAGAATAATTTTAAAAAATATTCCAATTGTTTGATAGTTTACATAAAAAAGCCTTATTTTTGCGTTCCAAAATTGGAGACTCAATTTATATTTGGATTAATAACATTTTAATTAGAGACATGTATTTGACCACTGAGAAAAAGCAGGAGTTTTTCAAAAGCTTTGGGACGTCAGAGATTGATACAGGAACGGCTGAAGGCCAGATAGCCTTGTTCTCGTACAGGATCAATCATCTTACTGAACACCTTAAAAAGAATAAGAAAGATTTCAGTACACAACAGGCTCTTATCAAACTTGTTGGCAAGAGAAGAAGGCTTCTTGATTACCTGAGAGTTAAAGATATCGGACGATATCGTGAAATCATAAAAGCTTTGAAATTACGTAAATAGAGAAAAAGGCAATCCAAAATTGCCTTTTTTCATACTATTTTTATACCTGTAATTTCATTAATCATAAATCATATTTATAATGTTTAAAGTAAAAGAAAAGACTATTAATCTCGGTGACGGGAGACAAATAGTACTGGAAACAGGAAAACTCGCCAGACAGGCTGACGGGGCTGTCCTGTTAAGAATGGGAAAAACAATGCTGCTGGCAACGGTTGTTGCAGCTAAAGAGGCAAAGGAAGATACTGACTTCATGCCCCTTTCTGTAGAATACAAGGAAAAGTATGCATCCTCAGGACGGATCCCGGGAGGTTTTCTGAAAAGAGAATCGAGACCATCAGATTACGAGATTCTTATTTCAAGGCTGGTTGACAGGGCATTGCGTCCTCTCTTCCCGGAAGATTTTCATGCAGAGACATTTGTTACAATCAATCTTATTTCCGCCGACACCGACATTATTCCGGATGCGCTTGCAGGTCTTGCAGCATCGGCTGCCCTGACCATCTCGGATATTCCGTTCAGCGGACCAATTTCTGAAGTAAGGGTAGCAAGGATAAACAAACAGTATATTGTAAATCCCACGGCAACTCAGCTTAAGGAGGCTGACATGGATCTGATGGTCGGTGCAACATACGATAATATCCTTATGGTTGAGGGTGAAATGAAGGAAGTCTCGGAAGCAGAAATGCTTGAGGCTCTCAGGATTGCACATGAAACCATTAAGGTTCATTGCAAGGCACAGATGGAATTTGCAAAGGAAATCAGAGCACCTGCAAAACGTGAATATTGTCATGAGGCTAATGATGAAGATCTGAAAAAGAAAGTATGGGATGAGACTTATGACAAATGTTACCGGGCAGCAAAATCTTCCACTGCAGATAAGATTAAAAGGCAGGATGCTTTTGATGCTGTTATTACTGAATTTCTTGCGCAGTACACCGAAGAAAATGAGATTGATGAGGTGATGGTAAGAAGATACTTTAATAATGTACTGAAGGAAGCAGCAAGGAGAATGGTTCTTGATGAACAGACCAGGCTTGATGGAAGGAAGCCGGATGAAATACGCCCGATAGAATGCGAGATAGATCCTCTTCCCGCCACACATGGATCAGCACTGTTCACAAGGGGAGAGACGCAGTCTCTTACCACCGTAACCCTGGGAACCAAACTGGATGAGAAGATCATTGATGATGTTCTGAATCAGGGTACTGAGAAATTTACCCTCCACTATAATTTCCCTCCTTTTTCAACGGGTGAGGCAAAACCTGCCCGCGGAATAAGCAGGAGAGAAATAGGACACGGAAACCTTGCACACAGGGCCCTTAAGAATATGATGCCATCTGATGAAGAAAATCCGTATGCCATCAGAGTGGTATCGGATATCCTTGAATCAAACGGCTCATCGTCAATGGCCACGGTATGTGCCGGAACGCTTGCTCTCATGGATGCCGGAATCCAGATCCGCAAACCGGTATCAGGAATTGCGATGGGACTCATAACAGATAAGGATACAAAGAAATATGCGATCCTGTCAGATATTCTGGGTGATGAAGATCATCTCGGGGATATGGATTTCAAGGTGGCTGGTACCCGTGACGGTATCACAGCAACGCAGATGGACATAAAGGTGGAAGGACTCTCTTTTGAGATACTTGCTCAGGCCCTGGAACAGGCCAGAACCGGAAGGATGCATATTCTTAAGATAATGAACAATCTAATTTCTGAGCCTCGTCCGGAACTGAAACCCCATGCCCCAAGGATAGAAATGCTTTCTATACCGAAGGATATGATCGGAGCCCTTATTGGCCCGGGTGGGAAAGTGATACAGGAGATACAGCGTGTTACGGGCGCCACAATTATTGTGGAAGAAGTTAACGGACGCGGGGATGTGAATGTTTTCGGAGAGAACAAGGAGATAATCACAGCTGCAGTCGAATGGATCAAGAAGATCGTGACTGTCCCTGAAGTAGGTCAGGTATATAAAGGGAAAGTCAAAACCATCGTTCAGTTCGGCGCATTCGTGGAAATACTACCCAACAAAGACGGACTGCTGCACATTTCGGAAATTGACTGGAAGAAGGTAAAAACAGTAGATGAGGTGCTTAAGGAAGGTGATGAAATAGAGGTCAAGCTTATTGATATCGATCCAAAGACTGGAAAGCTGAAGCTCTCAAGAAAAGCCCTGCTTCCACGTCCCCCCAGGCAGGAGCATGAAGGCAAAAAACCTGATGGGCAGAATAATTAAACACTCAGGGTGAACTCCGCTGGCGCGGATTTGGCTTCGCCGAGCTCGCAAATGTCATCATCCTGTTCCGTTTTTGTAATTTCCCATTCAATTCCTAAATTTGATATTTAAACCTGAATTGTTCCAAGGGATGAAAATCAAATACAATTATGTTGTGATTGAAGGCAATATTGGTGCAGGGAAGACCACCCTTGCGACAAGGATTTCGGAACAATTCAATGCCCGCCTTATACTGGAACATTTTGCTGACAATCCATTTCTTCCGAAGTTCTATGACAATCCCGGGAAATATTCTTTCCCCCTTGAATTGTCATTTCTGGCCAGCCGTTACAAGCAGCTTAAGGAAGAGCTGGCACCCCAGGATCTGTTCAGGGCTTTTACTGTTGCAGATTATTACTTTATGAAATCGCTGGTTTTTGCTTCCTCAACGCTGCAGGGGGATGAATATAACCTCTACAGAACTATCTTTTATATCATCTATGGCTCCCTGCCAAAACCCGATATTTTTGTTTATCTTCATCTAAGTCCTGACAAACTGCTTTATAACATTGAAAAGCGGGGAAGGGATTATGAAAAGACAATAACCAGGGAGTATCTTCAGAAGATCCAGGAAAGCTATTTCACATTTTTCCGGCAGAATCCTGAAAACAAGTATCTTGTGATTGATATTAATGGAATAGATTTCGTGGGAAATAAAAATCACTATAAAAAAATTGTAGATGAGATCTTTAGTAAAGACCATACTGCAGGGCTTAATATGGTGATTTTATAAATATTTTGAACAATTTGACAGATACTTTGACTATTTTTTTTAGATTTGCATTTAATTTTGTATATTGTTCAATTAATGTGCAATAAACCGATCATAAACAAATAACTCTTTTTACTATGAAAAAAATCAGTAGCTATTTTATCCTTATCCTGGCCGCAGTTGTAATGTCAAGTTGCAGCGG
>CAYNGW010000061.1:0-10395 GCA_964396955.1 uncultured Rikenellaceae bacterium
TCGTTCATGCAGACGATAAGAGGAGAGCAAGACTGAACACTATTGAACATTTTCTATCACTGATTCCCTATAAGGATCTTACACCAAAACCTTTCAAGCTTCCTCCGCTGAAGCACGATGTGGCTTATGTAAGACCACCGGTTACAGATCAGACATTTGTACCTGAAAAATACTGAAGAAGATAAAAATAAAAGGCACAAGATAAAAGTGTTGACAATGAATGGATTCCTTAGATTAAAGGAGTCCATTTTTTTGTATTATTTTTTACTGAACTTTCATAAGTAAGATACTTTTATCTTTATACTTTTGTCTTTTATCTTTATTCATATGTTGAAGCCTACCATACCAAAGGGGACCCGGGATTTCTCAAGCGATGAGATGCTCAGGCGGGAATTTATTTTTGATACCATCAGGAATGTCTTTAAATTATATGGCTATCAGCCTATTGAGACCCCTGCAATGGAAAATCTCTCAACTCTGCTCGGCAAGTACGGAGAGGAAGGCGACAGACTGATTTTCCGGATTCTGAACTCGGGAGATTTTCTGTCATCAGCCAGCGATGGGGATCTTCAGATGAGGGAAATGGCAAAGCTCTCAGCACTGATCTGTGAAAAGGGATTGAGATATGATCTGACGGTGCCTTTTGCTCGTTATGTGGTTCAGCATCGGGATGAAATTATTTTCCCCTTTAAAAGATACCAGATTCAACCGGTCTGGAGAGCTGACCGCCCTCAGAAAGGAAGATACCGTGAATTCTTTCAGTGTGATGTGGACGTAATCGGAAGTGACTCATTGCTGAACGAGTTCGAGCTTATTAAGATAATTGACGATATCTTTTCCAGGCTGAAAATCGGCATTTTGATAAAAATAAATAACAGGAAGATCCTTTCGGGAATTGCCGAATACATAGGTGAAGGCAGAAAGATGGCAGACATTACGGTAGCAATTGATAAGCTCGAAAAAATCGGTCTTGATGCTGTAAACAGTGAGCTGAGGGAAAAGGGAATCTCTCTTTCAGCAATTAAAAAACTGCAGCCTGTTATACAGTTGAAAGGCAACACGGAGACCAGGCTTAAAAAGCTGGCAGGGGAACTATCGGGTTCAGTAACGGGAATGAAAGGCATTTCTGAACTGAGAACTCTTTTTTCATATATTGAAAACAGCGAACTTTCAGGCAGGGTCGAGATGGATCTTACCCTTGCCAGAGGGCTCGACTATTATACCGGGGCAATAATTGAGGTCAAATCAGCTGAGGTCAGCATAGGCAGTATCTGCGGAGGGGGCCGTTATGATAACCTTACAGGTGTTTTCGGACTGGAGGGAGTATCCGGTGTAGGGGTATCATTCGGAGCCGACAGGATATATGATGTAATGAATCAATTGGACCTTTTTGAGAATATCACTTCATCATTCGCAGAAGTGCTGGTGCTCAATTTTGGCGATGCTGAAACAAAATATGCATTGAAAATCCTCGGATTGCTCAGAAAACTTGGCGTAAAATCTGAGCTGTATCCTGATCCGGTAAAACTTAAGAAACAGATGTCATATGCTGATTCACGGAAGATACCTTATATTATTATTGCCGGTGAAGAAGAGATTAAGAACAACGGGTTTACAGTTAAGATCATGTCTTCGGGAGCGCAGAAAAAGATCCTGATGAAGGATATAAAATCTTTTGTTTTCTCTGTAATAAAATCCTCAGATCAGGCTATTTAAAGCTGCGGTCTTTCCATGTCCGGATTATCTTTTTGTTGCTGCTTTCTGTCCTGAAGCTCAATAAGGTTGTCACCTGTTGCAGTTAGCTGCCTAAATCATCAAGCGAAGCTGTCTCCCTTCTGGAGGAGGGGTTTGGGGAGAGGTTAAAATTTATAACTTTACATTTTATACTTAACATGAAATCAGATGGCACTACAATGCGGGATCATCGGGATCGCCAATGTTGGCAAAACAACCATTTTTAACTGTATCTCAAATACCAGGGGTGAAACACATGCTTTTGCCTTCAATGCAACAAGATCGAATATCGGTGTTGTACAGGTCCCTGATCAGAGGTTGTATGAGATTGAGGAACATAAGGTTACAGAAAAGGTTGTTCATACTACCGTTGAGCTGGTCGACATACCTGGTCTTTCCAAAGGATCAAACAGGAGCGAAGGCGGTGGGAATAAATTCCTTGGAGATATAAGGAACACTGATGCCCTGATTCATGTTCTCAGGTGTTTTGATAACGACGCTTTGCCTCATGTTGACGGCTCTATTGATCCGGTAAGGGATATTGAGACGATTGACCTTGAACTCCAGGTCAGGGATGTTGAATCGGTTGAAAAGAAAATTGAGCGACTCCGCAAGGCATCCAAAGTGGGGGACAAGGATGCAATACATGGGCTGGAGGTGCTTGGCCGTTACCATAAGCATATTGAAGGCTTCAATAATGCCAGGTCACTTGCCCTAAAGGATGAAGAAAAAAAGTATATCGATGATCTTTTCCTTCTTACGATGAAACCTGTCATGTATGTGTGCAATGTTGATGAGAAATCTGCAATAGGCGGCAATCATCATACTGACAGGGTAAAAGAGTTTTTAAAGGATAAAAATGCTGAAATACTGATCATTGCAGGCGCCCTGGAAGCTGAGATCGCTGAGCTGGAAAATAAGGATGACCGTCTGTCGTTCTTAAAGGATGCAGGACTTGATGAGCCCGGGGTTGATAAGCTTGTCAGGGCAGCATACAGGTTGCTGAATCTTCAGACATTTTTTACAATGGGACCAAAAGAAATAAGGGCATGGACCATTAAGAAGGGGATGACAGCATTGCAGGCAGCAGGAGTGATTCACAGTGATCTTGAACGGGGATTCATAAGAGCTGAAGTAATGAAATATAATGATTTTGTCACCCTGGGTTCGGAGCATGCCTGCAAGGAAGCAGGCAAGTTTCACGTTGAGGGGAGAAACTATGTCGTCAGCGACGGCGATATTCTGTATATAAGATTTAATGTCTAGGATTATTGATGTCATTGAACCGGATTCTCATATTGTTGCTTTTATTATTCTTCACACTGAACATGCATGCTCAGGAAACCAGTGATGATATTCTCCTGCGTGAGGAGGTCAGCCGGTACGGACAGGCAAGAGTATCTGTCGCTTTCCCAGGTATCACGGCAATGAATGATCTGGCACGAATGGTGTCTGTAAGTTCGGTAAGGGATAAGAGTGTCGAGATCGTTCTTTCTCGGCTGACCATTGACTGGTTCATTTCAAGAAAATATAATTATCTTATAATTGAAAGGCCTGACAGCAAGGCAGTTATAACGGCGCCAGATATTAAAACCGCGATGGAATGGGAGAGCTATCCATCCTGCACACAGTACGATTCAATTATGAGAAGCTTTGCAGGCACATATCCGGATCTGTGTCTTCTTGATACTGTCGGAACAAGCTATTATGGCAAGCTGATCCTGGTATTGAAGATCTCCGATAACGTCAATAATGATGAAGAAGAACCTGAGACATTTTATACATCAACGATACATGGTGATGAAACGGGAGGATTTATTTTAATGCTTCGTCTGGCTGATTATCTCCTTAAAAACTACGGGACAAACGCCAGGGTCGCAAACCTTGTGGATAATCTCGAAATATGGATCAATCCGCTGGCAAATCCTGATGGTACATACAGGGCCGGCAATATAATTTCTTCGCCGACAAGGGGTAACGCCGGCGGGTATGATCTTAACAGGAACTTTCCTGATCCTTCAACTAATCCTGTAAGGCAGAAAGAAACAATTGACATGATGAAATTCATGGAAGAACATCATTTTGTCATATCTGCAAATTTTCATTCAGGAGCAGAGGTTGTGAATTACCCATGGGACAGATGGTCGAGATTGCATGCTGACAATGACTGGTTCTATAATATAAGCAGGAAATATGCTGATACTGTTCACCTTTATTCACCTTCAGGGTATATGGACTATCTTGAAAATGGTGTTACCAACGGCAATGACTGGTATCCTATAAACGGTGGGAGACAGGATTATGTGACATACGGACTGCAGGGACGGGAAGTTACAATTGAGCTTGATAACAACTATATTACTCCCTCTGATCAGCTTGATCAGTTATGGCAATCTAACTGGCGTTCACTGCTTGGATACATCGAAAATGCTCTGTACGGAATACACGGGATCGTAAAGGATGAAATTACCGGTGCTCCGGTTCCGGCAAAGATTTTCATAACGGGACATGATAAAGACAGCTCACATATCTATTCCGATACACTTACCGGCAGTTTTGTAAGGCTTCTTGCCCCCGGGACATGGGATCTCACATTTACAGCATGGGGATACCTTGAAACTGTTGTAAGCGATTTGGTTGTGACTGATGGTCAGAAGGCTGAGATTACAGTGGAAATGATACCGCTCCTGAATCCGGTTGATACGGTCCCCACCCCTGTACCTTTGCTGTACCCGAATCCCTCAAATGAATCCATTCGTGTTATCCTTCCCGGACGTCAGATTGGTGACATATATGTAAGGATAGTCAATTCGCTGGGATATAAGTTGTTGGAATATCCGGAGCATACAATTCATGGTTACCCCCTGATTATTGATGTTACAAGGCTGGCAGGAGGCGTTTATACATTGATAATCACCAATTCAACAACTAAATTCTCTGACAGGAGCCGTTTTGTGGTCATCAGGAGGTAACGGACTGTTATGGCAAAATTTATCCCCGCCGTTGCTTCTCCGATTAAAAAAGATACTTTTGAACCTTTATTTTATTTGAGCCGTAAGTCTCAGGAAAGAAAGACAAATAGATTTTTATGAAGGTGCATAAATCGAAAAGGCTGACAATATTATTTTATCTGTCATTATCTGTTTGCGGGGGATTAATGGGGCAGGGTGCCTATATTCCGCCTGACAAGCCAAAGCTGGTGGTTGGGATCATCGTAGAACAGCTTAGATTTGATCAGATTGAAAGATTCACCGGCAGGCTTGGTCAGAATGGGATCAGGCGTCTTTTAAATGAGGGAACCAGTTTTCAGAATGCTTCTTATCAGTATATGCTCACACAGTCCGCTCCTGGTCATGCAACAATTTCGACCGGTACTGAACCGGCGTGGCACGGAATTACTTCCGACAACTGGTATCTTCCGCTGAGGAATGAGCTTATTTACTGTACAAAGGATGCGAATGTCAATCCGGCAGGAGACACTCTGGCATCAGGATCTCATTCTCCGGTAAATCTCCAGGCATCAACATTCACCGACGAACTTAAAATGGCCACAGGAAAAAAAGCAAAGGTTTTTGGCATCGGATTGAAAGAGCATCCTGCAATTCTTTCAGCAGGACATTCAGCCGACGGCGCGTACTGGTTCGATAACGCTTCTGGTTCATGGATTTCGAGCACCTGGTATATCGATTCTCTTCCTGCATGGGTGAATGACTATAATGCAATGAAATACCCTGAGGCATTTCTCAACAGCCAGTGGGAGTTGCTGAGACCTGTGCAGGATTATTCCGATTGTATCTCTGATACAAATGTCTTTGAGTCTGGTTTTGACGGGAAGAACTATTTCCCTTACGATCTCAGGAAGATCGGCAATAAAGGAAATCCATCCCCCCACCATGATCTGTCAGTTATCAGGGAAACACCTTATGGGAATACCCTGACAACAAGTTTTGCCAAAAAGCTTATTGAAAATGAGAAGTTGGGAAAGGATGATGTAACTGATTTTCTTGCAATATGTTACGCATCAACTGATTATGTTGGCCACAGGTTCGGCCCCTCTTCATTTGAGATGGCCGATGCCATATTAAGGCTGGATAAGGAAATTGATGACCTGATTACTTATCTGGTTGATTCAATAGGAAAGAGAAACATCCTTGTTTATTTTACCTCTGCCCATGGAATTTCTGAAATACCCGGTATTCTTGAAAGCAACAGGATCCCGGCAGGTTATTTCAGACAGGATCAGGCTTTATACCTGCTCCGGAGCTACCTGAAAGCTTTATACGGTGAAGGTGAGTGGATAAAAGGATATTCGGAAAGGCAGTTGTTCCTTAACAGGACGCTGCTTGAAGACTCAAAGATCCCGCTTGAGGATGTTCAGAAGAAAGTAGCAAGGTTCATTGTTCAGTTTTCAGGTATTGCCTCCGCTTATCCTTATTCTGCATTTGAGGTAAATGATTTCGGGGAGGGGAACCTGAAAAGGATAATTAACAACTTCAGTCCGCAGCGGTCGGGTGATGTAATAATAACATTTTATCCGGGCTGGATGGAAAAGGTAAATGATTACGCGACAAATCACAATTCACCTTATGAATATGACTCGCATGTCCCGCTGATATGGTATGGATGGAGCGTTGACAGGGCTCTGGTTACAAGGAAAGTAAATATGACCGATATTGCACCTACGCTTTCATCAATACTCAAAGTACCTTATCCCAATGCATGTACCGGGGAACCGCTGTTTGAGCTGTTCAGGTGATTTTCATTACATCCCGTACGCTACAGGCATCTGTCAGCAGATCCGGATTTTTTTCACAACCATTACCTAAAATAATAAGGTTGGCTCCTGCATTGAAAATATCCTCGACCTCTTTCCTTTTCCTTATCCCTCCTCCGACAGCCAGTGGGACCGAAATATTTTCCCTTACAGCTTTTATTACAGGAACAGGGATCGGATTTGAGGCTCCGCTTCCTGCTTCCAGGTAGATCATGCTTAGTCCAAGCATTTCACCAGCCATTGCAGTGGCAACTACAATATCAGACTTGTCGGCCGGAATGGCTTCAGTCTGGCTGATATATTCCACCGATGTTTTTGATCCGCAGTTTATAAGGATATATCCGACAGATACCAGTTTTTTCCTCACATCTTTCAGGTAAGGGGCTGCTATGACATGATTGCCGATCAGCAATTCAGGATTTCTTCCTGAAATAAGGGAAAGAAGCAGTATGGTATCAGCTTTATGACTCAGCTGAAGGAGGTTTCCGGGAAAAAGTACCACAGGTATGGAACAGAACTTCCTTATAGTGCCAATCAGCTGATCAATACTGCTGAAGGTAAGGCTTCCGCCTGCCATTATATAGTCGGCATTGCAGCTTGTCGCTACTTTCAGGATGTTGCGAAGGGAATCTCCCCTGGCCTTGTCAGGATCAAGAAGCAAAGCAATGCTTTTTTCCCCGGGAAACTTACTTGATTTCATAATTCTTTTTTGTCCACACAATTGCATAATTATCGTACCTGGAATAGAAAAGATCAAAGGATTCATTGATTTTCCGCGTGTGAACAGCTCCTTTTATTTCTCCTGAATCCTTTACCTCAAACGGCTCGATTGTCAGATTCTTTCTTATGCTTATTCCCTCTTTGTCACATATCTTATAGAGAGCCTCTTTTGCGCACCAGTGAAGATAAAGATGGTATTTACGGTTATTGGGATCTTTGGTTATTTTCTCCTTCTTGTTAATGAATTTGAATGCAAAGGCACCTATGTTGGAACTCATGTATTCAAGATCAATTCCCACCTTTTCACTGGTACTGCACAGTATTGCAGTAAGTTTATGAGAATGAGATATACTGATGAATCTTGATCCATCCTTAAGAAACGGCTTGTTATTCTTATTATATACTATTTTTGCCTCTTTTCCAAGCAGTTCGGCCAGAAGCGCTCTGACACTCAGAAATTCCAGCCTGCGGGAGGTACTAGTAAATCTTTTGTATTTTTTCTTATCGTCAGCATCAAGTACAACAAGACCAAGGAGGGAATTAATATCCTCTTCTATCTTCCATACTCCCAGGATAGATGATTCGTTGAGATAATGTTTTGTAATACAACCCATTAAACAGGTGATCTATGTTAAATTTCCTTCCATCTCAGGGTTTCAATCATATGAATGATATCTTCCCTGAAAAATTCATTTACCGGCGCCAGGGAATCGGGATTCGGCTCAGATAAAAAGTAGAGCGATCCCCTGAAATAATGCCTGATACTGTCTGTGACGAAGAATTGCACTGCCGTGGCAGTATTGCCTTTCAGGTCGTAAAGAATGCCATAAACCTTATGTTCCGGATCACTGAATATCTGTTCACTGATTGCATCGGCTTTGGAAATATGGTTTTTCACATTCATCCTGTAGGTTTGTTCCATCAGTTCTTCCAGGTCATTATTAATTTCTCTGTATGTGAGATATATCCTGGCATTATAGGATGGGAAATCAATATTGAACCAGCCTGGTTCCGGATTGAGATCCTCATCAAAAGAAATTCTCCCGTATGCAGGATATTCAAAGCTGACAGGAAGATACCCATCCTGCCTGACTGTATCGTTGAAAACAGTATAATCCCTGGATGGCAGGTCAATACGGAAGTAACCCTTTGGCTTTGGAACGGGGACTTCCCTGCATCCGGCCAGGATACTTGCAGAAGCTATAATAATCAATATATTATTCTTCAGTGTTATCATCCTTCTCAGTTTCTATTATGACCCGGATTTCCCTGATTCTTCTCCTGTCGACTGATTCAATCTGGAAGGTAAATCCCCTGTATTTGATTGTCTGATCCTTCTTCGGGATTTCACCGGTAAGCTCCAGAATAAGTCCTGCCAGGGTTTCCGATTCTCCTCTTACCAGATCAAAAGGATCATCTTCAAGGTCAAGTATCTTATTAAAATCATTTAAAAGGATCTTACCATCAAAAACATATGTTTTTTCGTCAAGTTTCCTGTAAAGTTCCTCATCCTGGTCGCTCTCATCGGTTATTTCACCGACAATTTCTTCAAGTATATCTTCCAGGGTTATTATTCCTGCTGTTCCTCCGTATTCATCAATCACGACAGCCATATGGATCTTTTTAACCTGGAACTCCTTGAGCAGGTCATTGATCTTCTTGGTTTCCGGGACAAAATAGGATTCCCTGAGAAGAGACTGCCACTTAAAGGTATCGGGATTATTCGTATACGGGAGGACATCCTTTGCATAAAGTATTCCTCTGACATTATCGAATGATTCTGAATAGACGGGGATCCTTGAAAATCCCGAACTGATTATGACAGGAATTATCTTGCTGAATCCGGACTGGATATCAATAGCCGTTACATCAATCCTGGGGCACATTATAGCACTGACATTTATATTCCCGAAATTAACGATCCCTTTCAGGATTTTTTCATCTTCGCTTAAGTCATCAGATGTCAGCTCAAGTGCATCAGAAAGGTCATCCATGCTGAGATTCGACCTGCGCAAACCGGCTCTTTTCTTGACAAATGAGGAAGAAAAGATGAGAAGAGAAGTAATGGGACGAAAGATCTTTTCAATTACTGAAAGCTGGAACGCCATGAACAATGCAAACGATACATTGTATCTCGATGCATAGACCTTGGGCATTATCTCCCCGAAAAAAAGCAGCATGAAGGTAATTACTACAATTTCAATCAGGAATCCGATGACCGGGTTTGAGCTGAAGTCAAACAATTTTGAACTGATGAAAGCCGACAGCAACACTATTGCTATATTGACAGTGTTGTTGGCGACAAGGATAGTGCTTAAAAGCCTCTCCGGCTTGTTGTAGAGTCTGAGGACTGCCTGTGCTTTTTTCCTTTTATCGTTTTTGAATCTCTCAATATCGTCAGGACTTAATGAAAAGTATGCTACTTCTGATCCGGACATAAGTGCCGAACCAAAAAGAAGGCCTGCCAGCACAATGAATCCTATGATTATTTTATAATCAGGAGCATTTACTATAACACCTGAAAGAAATCCTGCAACTGAATATGAATATCCAGGTTCCAATAGAATTGCTTTTATTAAAACAATTTAAAAGGGCAGATCATCCTCATTCTGTCCGTTGCCGGGTCCAAGGTTAAATGGTCCGCCTGATACCGGATCATCACCCTCTGTACCGCTTTTTTCAGGCCGGTGTCTGTTCGGATTTTCTCCTGGTGCCTGGTAAGGTGGTACTGGTTCATGAACCTCTGCGGATGATCCTCCTTTTTTCTGAAAATCAGCAGCGGAATCTTCTGCCTGTCCTGAAACGCCGGATTGTCCCTGTTTCTTTTCCATTACCATCATTGTGTCGGCAAGGATCTCGGTAATATACTTATTATTCCCGTCTTTATCCACGTATGACCGGGTTTTGATTTTCCCGATAATATAGACCTGTGTCCCCTTTCTGACTGTTTTTTCAGCAACTTCGGCCAGTGCACGCCATAAAACAATGTTATGCCATTCTGTTGATGTGATCGTTTCCCCCTGCTGGTTAGTATAGGTTTCGCTTGTGGCCAGAGGAAAGGTCGCTTTGGCAACACCTTTGTCAAAATACCTTATGACAGGATCTTTCCCGACATTGCCTAATAATAAGACTTTATTGATTGACATGTAGTTATATAGTTAGTAATT